>JAPLOC010000910.1 GCA_026692825.1 Planctomycetota bacterium
AAGGGGGCGAGGATTACCGCGAAGCGATCATCTTCAACAGCGGCGGCGGCGAAGTGGCGCATCCGGTCGGTGGCCGCGTGATGGCTCCCAAATTCCTGGGTGGCCCCACTCCAGATCTGGTTGGAAAAGACCGACGTGTCGTGATGGCCAAATGGTTGGCCTCGCCCGAGAATCCGTATTTCGCTCAGAACTTCACGAACCGTGTCTGGGCCCACTTCTTCGGTCGCGGGATCATCGACCCGGTCGATGACATCCGGATCAGCAATCCTTCGAACAACCCCGAACTGTTGGCGGAACTCTCGAAACGATTCACCGAGTCGAATTACGACTTCAAGCAGCTCGTTCGCGACATCTGCCGCAGCCAGACGTACCAGCGTTCGACCGATCGCAACGAAAGCAACTCGACCGACGAGAAGAATTTCGCGCATGCGAATCTGCGACGACTCAAGGCGGAATCGCTGCTGGATTGCATCAGCGGCGTGACCGGTACGAAGGACAAATTCCCCGGTCTGCCGATTGGTGCCCGAGCGGTTCAGATCGTCGACGGAAATACCTCGACTTACTTCCTGACCACATTCGGCCGCGCGACGCGCGAGACCGTTTGCAGTTGCGAAGTGAAAATGGAACCGACGCTCTCGCAGGCGCTGCACTTGCTGAATGGCGACACCGTTAACGGGAAGATCCAGCAGGGGGGATTGATCGCCAAGATGCTGGCCGAAAAGCTTGAGCCATTGCAGATCGTTGAGCGGCTCTATGTCTCCACGCTGGGCCGCAAGCCGACCGCAGAGGAAGTGGCGACGTTCCAGCCGTTGTTCCCGGCGGGAATGGATCCCAAGCCGATTCTGGACGACCTGTTTTGGTCATTGCTCAACAGCCGCGAGTTCTTGTTCAACCACTAAGCGTGGCGTAAGCGTGCCGATCGATCGAAGTCCGATCTCGCCACTGGCAGCACCCGCTCCCATTTCATTTTCCGACTGCGTGCCATGTCCCGCCGCCTGAAGTCAATCGGTTACTCCCTCCTCGCCATGCTGTGCGGTCTTTCCGCCTCGTTCGCGGAGGAAGCGAAGCCGGCCGAGAAGATCAATTTTCAGGATCACATCGTCCCCATCTTCCGCGCCAAGTGTGGCACCTGCCACAGCGCCGGTGAGGCAAAGGGGGGATTGGTTCTTGAGAGTTATGGCGCAACGATGCAGGGGGGGGGGTCGGGTGCGGTCGTCGAAGCGGGGGATGTCGACGCCAGCCGTCTGTACGACTTGGTGACGCACAAAGAACAGCCGGCCATGCCTCCCAAGGAGCCGAAACTCCCCGACGGGACGCTTGCGACGATTCGCAAGTGGATTGAATTGGGAGCGCTGGAGAATAAAGACAGCGTCGCGAAGGTGAAGAAAAAGGCGTCGTTCGCGCTGTCGACGACGGCCGTTTCGACCGACAAGCCCGAGGGGCCGCCGGCGATGCCCGAGAACCTCACGACCGAGCCGCTGGTGCATTCCAAGCGCGGCAACGCGGTCACCGCGCTGGCGGCCAGCCCCTGGGCTCCCTTGGCGGCTGTGTCGGGGCACCGTCAGGTGCTGCTCTACAATTTGACCGACTTCACGCTGGCCGGCGTATTGCCGTTTCCAGAAGGAACGGTTCACGTGTTGCGATTCAGCCGCAACGGCGCACTGCTGTTGGCCGCCGGTGGTCGCGGCGGGCAGTCGGGACGGGTCGTTGTTTACGACGTGAAGACCGGCAACCGTGTTTTTGAGATCGGAAGCGAAACAGAAGTCGTGCTGGGAGCCGACCTCAGTCCCGACCAGAGTCAGATCGCGCTCGGCGGGCCGCGAAAGATGGTTCGAATCTATTCGACATCCGATGGCGAACTGCTGTACGAGATGAAAAAGCACACCGACTGGATCACCACCGTCGAATACAGCCCGGACGGCGTGCTGGTCGCGACGGGTGATCGCAGCAACGGACTGGTTGTTTGGGAGTCGGCGACCGGGCGGGAGTTCTACGTCCTCAATGGGCATGGGACCGCGGTCACCAGTATCAACTGGCGGGTTGACTCGAACGTACTTGCCAGCTCCAGCGAAGACACCACGATTCGGCTGTGGGAGATGACCAACGGCACCCAGGTGAAAGCCTGGGGGGCACATGGGGGCGGAGTCGCCTCGGTCACGTTCCTGCGTGACGGACGGTTGGTTTCGACCGGTCGTGACCGAGTGTCGAAGATTTGGGATCAAAATGGTGCCCAGCAGTTGGCTCTCGCCGCTCTTCCCGACCTCGGACTGAAGACCGCCTTTTCCGAAACCCAGGGCCTCGTTTTGGCGGGAGACTGGACGGGCGGGGTTCAGGTGTTTGATGTGAAAGATGGACGGAACGTGGCGACGTTGTTGACGAATCCCGCTCCGGTCGCGAAGCGACTTGAGGCCTCGAAGGCGGAGGCGACAGCGGCCGAAGGGGTCGCGACCACAACGGCAGCCCAGTTGGCCGCTTTGCAGAAGCAGGTGACCGACAAACAAGAGGCGGCGAAGGTCGCTCAGAAGGCGCACGCCGACGCCGAAGCGGCAGTTCCCGTTTTGGCCGCGGAGATCACAAAGTTGCAGCAGACACTACCGGGCAAAGACGAAGCGGTGAAGACCGCCGACGCGGCGGTTGTCGCGGCCAATGCGGTGGTCGCGAAAGCCAAGGCCGATCTGGCTGCCGCTGAAGCCGCGGCGGACGCGGCCGCGATCGACGCCGGCAAGAAGGCGGTAGCGGCCGGGGAATTGGGTTTGGACAACGCGAAGAAAGTCGCGGCGGCCGCCCTGGCCGACAAGGTCGCGGTCGAGAAGTCGATTACCGACCTGACGGCGAAACACAAGGCGACCGCCGACTCGGTCCCCGTTTTGAAGGCGGCCGCTGACAAGGCGGTCGCGGAGATGAATCCGACTCCCGAGATGGCCAAGGCCATCGAAGTCGCGACGGCCGCCGCCAAGCTGGCCGCCGCCAATCTGGCTCTGAAGCAATCGGTCGTGACCAAGTTGGCCGGTGAACTGACGCGGGGAGCGACCGCCGAGGGGAAGTAGTCGCGCCGGTTGTCGGACGGCGCGGAACCGGGTAGAACGAAATCGGTTCCCCATTCGCCAGATGTTTGGTGTCTCCGTCCGATGCCCATCCACAATTGGTCGACAAATCGATCGGTTTGCTCCTTCAAGGCGTCCACCTGAGCTTTGTCGACCTGTTCCCCCCGGGCCGTCGCGATCCTCGGGGTCTCCATCAATTGATCTGGAGTGAGCTGTCTGACAGCGACTTCTCTCCGCCAGCGGATCGACCGCTCTCTATGGTCGGATATTGTGCGGGCGATCAAGTGGCCGCGTATGTCGAGACCGCTGCCGTTGGAGAGATGTTTCCCGATGTGCCGCTGTTTCTGACTCCGACAGGTCATATCATCTTGCCACTGAATGAAACGTACTCGACAACCTGGAATTCCTGCCCGGAACCGTTACGCTCGGCGGTGGAGGGGGGATCGCCGTCGTAGCCTCTCACCCCATTGACACCGCGCCCACGGCGTGCGATTTTGACGCACACTGCGGATCCACTCCCCCGAACCTCAAGAGGGCGTCATGGTTGCGACTGGTCTTTGCGTCAAGAACGCGTCTGGTCTCTGTATTCAATCCTTGAGCAAAACTGGCACGTTGTGCCGTGCGATCGTCGCTGCTCGCCGGATTGGATTCGGATTTGTCACTTGCATCGCGCTGATCGGTTGCGGCAATCAGAGTCCGCCAGGACCGGTCGGAGGGACGGGGTCGACAGGGACCATGGGAGGCACCACGTCGCCGACCGGAATCCCCCCAGCCACCAGTGGAGCGGTTGGAACACCAGCGAATCCCGCAACTCCTGTGAATGGCGCACCGGTTTCACAGGCGGATGTTGATGAACTTGCGAAAAAATTGATGACGGCTCTGGGCAACGACGACCCGACCGCCGCGACGCAACTCTTCGACTGGGATGGGTTGATCGACATGGCCGCCGCGTCCGCAGCAAGCGATCCCGGGATGCCTGCCGAAAAAATCGCGACATTTGTTTCCGATTTTCGGAAAGGTGTGATGAGTACCACACAAAAGACCGGTGGTGTGTTGGGGCAATGGCGGCAACTGGTACGGTCGGGAGCCACTCCAAAAATCGTTTGGGCTACTGCCGCCGGTGGCGGTGAACCCTCGATTCTGATCCGGATTATGCACACGAACTCCGGGGTCAGTTACCTGGAGATGTTTGTGGGGCGGGCGAGTGATTCTCGCGAATGCGTACGCGATATTCTTCCTTGGGAAACCGGGGAGCGGACTTCTTCGGTATTTCGCAGAACATTCCACAAGGCGATCGCCACCACCAAGGGACTCGGTGCGAATGCCAAATTGAAGGAATTCTCGAATGACTTTGCGATTCTTGGAAAAATGGCGGAACTGTCCGGTGCTGGTCGGTTCGCGGAGGTCTTGCAATTGACGAAGTCGCTTTCCCCGGCTTTTCAAAACGACCGCGTCGTGCTGGTGCTGCGAATGACGGCGGCGTCCAATATTGAAGACAAGGGTGAGCTTCAGGCGGCCGTCGCGGCGGTTCGCAAGAACTTCCCCAATGACACCTCTTTCGATCTGGCTCTGCTTGACCCGCATTTGACTCTCGAACAATTCGACCTGGCGGTCGGCTGTCTGGAGCGGTTGGAGAAACGAGCCAGTCAGGATGGACACATCAAGACGCTGGCGGGGAATATCCTGTATGCGGCGAAACGCTATGACGAATCACGCAAAAAGCTGCTGGAAGCGATTGAGATTGAACCGGACCTTGTCGCCCCCTACCAGTCGCTGATGAGCGTCGCATTGGCTCAGAACGACTTCAAAGAACTGCGCCGGATGCTCGAAGTTCAGACCGAGAAATTCGGAACGGAATGGGCCGATCTCACCAAGATTCCCGAGTATGCCGACTTTGTGAAATCGGAAGAGTACCGCGAGTGGAAGGCGGGCGCGACGAAGTCGGAGTGAGTCTGCGCCAGGGGCGTATGTTGACCACATCAAAGATTCCACGATGACGGGAGGCTGTGAATGCGACCGCCGATGAACAACGAGACTGCTGCCAGCCCACATAACGACCGTGGGAACGAGCCGCGCCAGCCCCTGTCGCGACGGGACTTCCTCGCGGGGACGGCGGCCACACTGCTACTGTCCGCGTCGGCACGTGGCTCGGTGCGGCGACCGAAAATCGCCGCCCTGACCACGATCTATCACAAGTACTCGCATTCACAGCATATCGTCGACCGGTTCCTCGACGGTTACGGCTGGGAAGGGCGGCATCATCGTCCCGAGATGGATGTCGTCTCGCTGTACGTCGAGCAGGTGGGCGGGAATGATCTCAGCCGCGAGCGCTCCAAACGGCATTCGCAGATGAAGATCTATCCCACAATCGCCGAGGCGCTCTGCGCCGGTGGCAGCTCCCTGGCCGTCGACGGGATTCTGCTGATCGGCGAACACGGGAGTTATCCCAAAAACGATCGCGGGCAGATTCTCTATCCCCGGTACGAGT
>JAPLOC010000911.1 GCA_026692825.1 Planctomycetota bacterium
AGGGGGATTCATCGGTTACCGCTGGAGGGAACCATGGAGTTGTGCCAGGACAGAAAGTGGGTCGTCCCGGCGACGCACTGGTGCGTTGAGGCGTGAGGATCAGTCTCGTTCCCGTCTGTTGAGCCTGTGTTCAACGGGCGTTTGTTCCCAATCTCGAATCGTGTGACCGACATGACCGACATTCAACTACAACAGGAATTTGACGCGCTGCGGGCTCAATCGGTGGAGCAGGCGGGGGAACTGTATGATATCCCCCGCCGGGTGAAGCTGCTGATGGAGACGTACGACGACTCGCGCGGCAACCACGCGTTCTTTCAGATTGCCGCTCATGGTGCGTTGTGGGCCACCGGCTACTTTGAAGTCGGAGGGAGTGTGGGCCAATTTATGGCGCGGCGCTACTTCTACAACGCGACCGAACGCACGTTTCGCCTGGGATTGCTCAATCAGTTCGCCGAGCGGTTTCGGGCGATCAATCGCCTGGTCTGCATTGACACGGTTACGAACTACCGGTTCACAAAGCAGTTTGGACGCGAGCCGGGGGCGGAACGCCTGGTCGCGCCCCCCTTGCTGGAGGCATTGAATACGGTCCACGCCGCGCGGGAGCGGGGCCTACAGCTCGATGAACCCGCAAAACGGAAAGTGTTCGAACAGTCGTTTCTCTGCGAACAGGAAATCACGGTCGCGCCCGGAGTCGCGGAAGCGGTCGCGGGATTCGACTGCAAGATTCTGAGAACGATCTGCCTGCGTCCCTTGGTGCGGTTTTCGTTCTTTCCGCGGTGCAACTACATGATTTTCCGCGATTTCTCGAACAAAGCCGAACGGATTGAAAAGGGACTGCGGGCCTACGATCGCGCGGCGGCCGCCGGTTGGAACCGGGTTCGGGAATCGATGAGGGATTATCGCTTGCCAGCGGCGTTTGGGACCTAAGGACGATGGGTTTGAATGAGTGACAGGGAAAGGCACTACCACCAATTCCAATTTACAAAATTGTTGGTTTGGTTCCGTCCGTTTTCGTGCCTTTCGTGGTTATTACTTCGGGAATCTCAGGCCATTCCGTGGTACGATCCAGACATGACCAAGGTACTACGCACAATTCTGGAGCGAGTAGCGGTCGGATTCTTTGCCGGCGGCGTGGGGGCGCTGCTGGAAGTGGTCGCTCGGGAGATCTGGAGCGACCACAACGGATCTGCGGTTGTGGTCCCATGGACCGGAGTGGTGATCGGGTTTTTGCTGGGGGCGGTTTTCAAGAACACAACAGTGACCGGGCGTTCCAAATCGCTCATTTCCGGACTTCTCGTGGGGGTTGCCATCGGAGTTCTTGCCGGCTGGGGGTGGGCCCGTGCCGAATACCTCGCCGATCGTCAGCAATTGGTCGCGGACAGGATTCCGCTGGAATTCATTGATGGTCACAAGCAGGGTTTGTTTAAAGGGAATTATGAGGCGATCGGCCTGCAGTTTGGTGTGCCTCTGGGAATCATGGCTGGACTCGCGAGTGGGCTTGGCTGGGTTTGTCGGAACCGCTGGAGTCGTGCGATTCCAATCGCAACAGCGGCCACCGTATGTGTTCTTGTGGTCGGCGTCCTGTGGATGAATCGTCGCCTGGAACGATTGTCGCGGAACAATCGTTCGGATGTGCGCGTTCAATGGGACTCACGAACCGACCGGCGAAAACGATGGGAGAAGTCGCGGGCCGCGGGAGCCCGCGAAATTGACAGCGGTAACGACCGCAATCCTGCCGAGAGATGACCCCTTGGCCGGCTCAAGGTATCAATCAGACCGGCGGTTGTGCCCAGGTCACCATCCAAAACGCGGCTTGACAAATGTCAACACCGGATCTAGTGATTACAGTGTATGGCGCGCCCCAGGCATCCCAACAGGCACATTGAATCTGCGGTTCAGTATGCAGAATCGCTGGGGTGGCGAAAGTACCTAGGATTCCCATGGAGAAGCCCGACAACCAGAACTCCCGAGAACACGACTTTACTCTCGTTCTCAACGGAATCTCTGAATTGAATTCCGAGATCGAGAGTGCGCTCTATGAAGCCGGTTGCGACGATGCCACGTTGAGTGTGCGATTTGGGGTCGCGTTTCTGACGTTTTCACGCTGTGCGACGTCGCTGAAAGATGCGATTCTCTCCGCGATTCGGGATATCCGGCGTGCCAGGATTGGTGCCGACGTCGTGCGGGTCGATATCTGTGATCTGGTAACGCAGTCCGACATCGCACGGCGAGTCGGACGCAGCCGCCAGTTGATTCATCAGTACTTGACGGGGCAACGCGGTCCGAAGGGATTTCCCGCTCCGGCGTGCCATATCACCGATGGTGCCCCGCTCTGGATGTGGTGCGAAGTGGCCCGGTGGTTGTGCGCGAACGACATGCTCAAAGTCCAGGATCTGCGCGACGCCGAACACGTCGCAATGATTAACTCGGTCCTCGACATGGAACACAAACGACAATCCCACCCGGGGCTCGCCGAACAAATTCTGGCGGCGATCTCCTGACGTACAGCTTGTTGCAGATTCACTTCCTGCAGAAGGGGCATGAAGAGCTGAGCCGCCGCTTGCTGCCCGATGGCGACCGCGTGATCATTTACCGCCAGCCCCACTGTCAGCCCCGCCGCCCCACCCGTCAACCTCCCGGCCCCCCCGACGGCCAGCGAAGCGACCGCTGATATCTGAATCACAGTCACAATCCCGGTCACAGTGGCGTTCACCGCCGCTTTCTCTAGAATACTCCCCTCACACAAACTCGCCCGGGGAATACACAGATGGCCGTCGCGCTCAGTCAATTCGCACAGAATCTCAACGTTGAAACCGCGTTCACCGTCCTGGCGGTCGCCAAACAGTTGAAGGCGAAAGGCAAAGACGTCGTCGAACTCGAAATTGGCGACAGCCCGTTCCCCAGCACCGCCCACGCGAAAGAAGCGGGCGAGCAGGCGATCCGAAACGATCAGTCGCACTATTGCCCTTCCCCGGGAATTCCCGAGTTCCGCGAGGCGGCCGCCCGTTTTGTCCGGGAAGAGTTTCATGTCCCCGCCGAAGCGAAAAACATCGTCGTCGGTCCCGGTGCCAAGATTTTCCAGCAGTTCTTCTGCGAAGCGTTCCTGAACCCGGGCGACGGGGCGCTTGTTTTCAGTCCGCACTTTCCCACGTTTCTGCCGAATATTGAGCGGCGAGGCGCTCGGGCTGTTCTCGCGCCGCTTCGTCAGGAAAATGAATTTCGACCGGGTGTCGATCTGATCGAGAAGTTCCTGGCGCACGACGCGTCCCCCCGGGCGATCTTTCTCAACTCGCCCCATAACCCGACCGGCGGTGTGGCGACCGAACAGGATCTCCGCGATATCGCCGA
>JAPLOC010000912.1:0-6692 GCA_026692825.1 Planctomycetota bacterium
GCGACACGAGGCAGGCCACGACGGAGATGAGCAATGGCATTCGGTGCGACATGTTGGGGCTCCTGGACTCCATTCGGTGATGTTCCCAATTCGACACCAGTGTAGCGTGCGCCGACTCGATTGGCCCCCAGCCGCCGTAGACTCCACGCAGCCGACTGGTTCGCGCCCACCGGCATCGGCCGGCACCCCGCTCATCGCCACCCGCTCCCCGACAGGCTCCCCGGCTCGCACCCATGCGATTCCCACCCGATTTTCCTGGCGGCGACGATTCCCGGACGGTAGAATCCATTGAAAGACGCCAGCACCGGACTTCACCACGAAGCCCCCAATGGCGACTCCGCCGAATCCCCCCGACCCGGCGGACCGTTTCACTGGCTGAGGAAGCTCATTACTCTGGTTCTTTCTCCGGCGATGGGAAGCGGCATGACATGCGTAGGGAGCGCAATCACATTTTGTGTCGTACAGCTGAGATAGTGACGGTAGCAGCATTTATCACCTGCATGATTGCTTTGCGGATCCAAAATAGTTCTGATTCGATTCCAGACAACATTGCTGGAACCAACGGCAGCACTGACAAGTTGCGATTAGGAATCGCCTTAGATGAAGCCCGTTCTTTTTACGGCGAGCATTCGCTTACTCTTGTATCGGTAACGTTTACGATGAGTTTTTACAAATTCGTAGCTCCGAATCAGCCAGAAGTGGAAACGGGACTGTATTTTGCTCGCACCGACACTGGCCAGTTCGTGCTGGTGAAGATATTTGAGATTGAGCAGTAGTCGTTGATGCCACCACCCCAGGAGGGGTCCGCCAGGGAACTCCAGGACCGCGTCTTACCCGGCCTCAGCGCGATCTCGCGATCGTGGCCACCCGCCGCCGACAATCCTCCCTGGCCCGTACCCTCCTAACCGCCATCGACCACCTCTCGCTCCTCGACAAGATCCCCAGCCAGCGAAACGAGTCCCACGCGATTCATCTGGCGGCGGCAATTGCGGGACGGTAGAATCCGCAAACATCGCCAGCACCGGACTTCACTGCGAAGCCCCCTGGTGAGTTCGCCGCCGCGTCCCCCCGATTTGGCAGACCGTTTGACTGCCTGAAGATGTTCATGACTCTGGTTCCTTCTCGGTGGAAAGCGGGATGAAATGCGTAGGGAGTACAGTTTGCGATGGTGGAAATCGTGCGGGCGACTGCTTTCGATAGCGGCAAATGTCATTTGCTATAGGTTCCCATTCTTCTGCCCGTGGTTGTGTACGATGCCTTCGTTTTGCAAGCTGTTCAGTGGCACCTGTGTATCGGCTATGGTTACTATGGCTGCTGCGGCGAGTGGTGGAATTTCTTTATGTGTGTGGTTGTTGCATATGGAGTTTCAGTATTACACATATTTTCGCGATGCTCATAAAGGCTTCATTGAGAGCCTCCAACGAGAAGGAGTAAGTGCAGACCGCATCTTGGTGCAAGCATTCCTAACGACGCGTCCATCGCTGGCCATCAATTTTGTAGTTGTCTGTGTCGTCATTGTGTCAGTCCTCGTGATCTGGAGTGTGCTTTCTACCTGTTATACAGGGCGCATTCCCATTTTGCCGAGGCAAAATGCCCGAGAAACCCCGCGGTAATCGGCTCATCCGGGTCAAGCGTACCCTTGAGAGTCAGCCAGCCACGTGGCCATGGAGTTTTTGAAAGTGAGTGGTCGGACGATCATAGGCATTGACTGCCAGGAATCGCGATAGAGAAAGTGCGGGGCGCACTTCCATCGAGTAATATACCCAATTCCCAATGCGACCTGCCGCCAACTCCGGAGATCCTTCCATGCGCCGCGCGAATTCGTTTTTCACCGGTGTTTTTCTGTCCCTCCAGATCGCCGCCGCGGCTTTTGCCGGCGGGCCGATCGTCGACCCGGCGAAAGCGACCCGCGACGAGGCGGCCGGCATCGCCTGGTATGATCTCAAACTGCTGAATGTCGAAGGACGGGGGTGGACTGACACGCCGGCGTTTTTTGACCGTCTTCCCGCGAAGGCCCAGCCGGTCGTCCCCGAATCGGTCTGGGGGCTCAGCCGGCATTCGACCGGGCTGTGTGCCCGTTTCGTGACCGACTCACCGACGATTCACGTCCGCTGGACTCTCACCAGTGCCAAACTCGAAATGCCGCACATGCCGGCGACCGGCGTCAGTGGCGTCGATCTGTACGTCAAACAGGACGGAAAATGGCGCTGGCTGGCGATTGGATTTCCTAAAGAGCAGACCTCGACCACTCAACTCGTCGGCGGGCTGGCGACCGTCGAACGGGAATACCTGTTGTACTTGCCCCTTTACAACGGTGTCTCTTCGGTCGAAATCGGGCTCCCCGCCAGGAGCCCGCTTGCCCAAGCCGACGCTTACCCGGCCGGGCACGAGAAGCCGATCGTGTTCTACGGCACCTCGATCACGCAGGGGGGTTGCGCTTCGCGCCCCGGCATGGTCCACACGGCGATTCTCGGCCGTCGCCTGAATTACCCCGTCATCAATCTGGGATTCTCCGGCAGTGGTCGCATGGAGCCTGCCATGGGCAACCTCTTCGCCGAGCTGGACCCCGCGGTGTACGTGCTCGACTGTCTGCCGAACATGGGGGCGGGCGAAGTCCGCGAACGGGTTGAACCGTTCGTGGCGACAGTGCGAAAGGCCCATCCGCGGACGCCGATTCTGCTGGTGGAGGACCGCAGCTATTCCGATTCGTTTCTGGTCGAATCGAAACAGAAGCGCAACACCGACTGCCGGGCCGAACTGCGCGCCGCGTACGACCGACTGAAAACAGCGGGCGTCCCCGAACTCTACTACCTGACCGGCGACCACTTGCTGGGAGAGGACAACGAAGGGACCGTCGACAGTTCGCACCCGACCGACCTGGGCTTCATGCGCCAAGCCGACGCGTTCGAGGCGGCCCTGCGGCCGATTTTAAAGTCGGTCAAGGGGCAATGATGTATGTCATTCCTCAAGACGGCCTGGAAGAACCGCATCAGCCTGCGTGGAATCGGGTGGTGCGTGCTGCTGTTGCTGGCGGCCAGAGTCGCGGTGCTGCTGGTGGTCTACGAGACGGGGTGGGAAACCGTTTCCCGCCAGGTCTTTGAAGCGAGTTATGGGAAAATCGGCAGCGACCCCAATTGGCTGCTGACGACCGACGATGAGCAGCGCGCCAGATTCTGGGATGCCCAGATCGGCCCCCAGAGCTCGAACGCGAGTGATTCGGCGGCGGAAGTTCTCGACCGCGCCTGGTTTCTGGAGCGACAGATTCAGTCAATCCAATGGTTCCAAAGTCGCGTGCTTCCCTACGAAGTGTTTCACCAGGAAGTGGAGGATCGATTCATTGATCAACTCGTCGCATTGCGACACGATTTGGCCGAACGCGCGACGCGCCTGGCCCCGACGGATCCCTCCACCTGGCGAGCTCGCGCTCTCTTGACGCGATCTCCGACCGATCGCATCGAGCCGGCGCAGGCGATATCGGACTATTTGTCGCGGCTCGACGAGTGCCGTCGGCACGACCCCGACAATGCTTTGTACGACTACCTCGAAGCAGATCTTCATTGGAATCACGCCGTCGACGATCCATTGGGAGATTCCCCGCAGGTGCTGGATCCCAATCGGCTCGAGGATTCCGATGCGGCGCTCCGCCGGGGAGTCGCGCGTCCGTCGCTCGCGGGTGAAACACCCAATACGCAGGCGATCGCCCTGAAGATTCATCAGTTGCCGCTCAGCAGAACCGATCGCCTGAATGTCAGATTGTTTGGGGGTGCAGGCGATCGATTCAGTGCGTTGGTCAAAATGACGTACTGGATACTGGAACGACAAAGGGACCGGTATGAATCGCAGCAGCAGTTGGAGCGCGCGATCGACGCTATTCGCGATGTGTCAAGGCTCCGTCATCAGATCTGCATCGGCGCATCCACCAACCTCGACGTAGTGAGGCGCATCATTCGTGCAGAGGAGCGCGCGGCGGTCGCATTGTATGACTTGAAGCGTGGCAACGACGACCTATTGGCCGATCGCGGCCTGGAATTGCTCTACGCCGAGTTCCGCGAGAAATGGCTTTCTAGTCTTGCCATCTTGCGATTTGTCCCCGACGGGCTTGTTCAGCGGAACTCATGGCGCGGGTTTCAGTATTTCGACGAACTCAGAATTGCGAATCTGCTGGCACTGGGGGCCGCGTTGTTGTTTTGCGGGGTTATTCTAAGTTCTATCGGCTATTGGCGCGGCGATGCACAGGCACTCTCAACCAGTTGCAGCGGATGGTTGGCTTTCCCCGTATTATTTTGCGTCTGGGGACTCGCGACGTACATCCTCACCGGTTCCAAGAATGAGGACCGGGGCGTTCCCTTGGGAGTGGTGGGGCTACCGCCTGGATTGCTGGCCTTCTACTGCATTGCGACCTATCTCGTCCGGCGGATCTGGTGCGCCGGTCCTGCGTCCCGCCGGTTTCGTTTTTCGCTGCTCGCTGCCAGCTTTGCCGCGACGATCGTGGCGACCGTACTTTTCTTTTATTTCACTGTCGACAGAGAGTTCATTTGGGCCGAGAGTGTGAACGGATTCACGGAGCGATTGGAGTTGTCAATGCCATCGCGTGATGCCGAAAAGTGGATTTTCTCATTGGCTCGGAATCCATATATTCTCGAGGAGTTTCAGCGATGTGGAACGGAATCCGAGATTCAGCAAATCGTGCTTCCCCTCACATTCGTGGCATCCGCATTGATCGTCGCGGCACTTCCGTTGTTGGAGATTTCACTGCGAAATGGCGAAACCGTCGGTCAATTGATTTGGCGTCTTTACTGGTATCAAGCGGCGCGGCCGAATCCGGAAGCTGCGCTTCGTCGCGGCGCATGGTGGCGTCGCGCTGTGGTCGGAATTGGCCGCGCCGAGCGCGCGCTGGGCCTCTTTGCGATCGGACTCTACTTGGCTCTCCTGCCGATCAGTTTGGAGGCGCGGGAGTATGCCTGGCAAACGTACTACGTCAAGCCGACGACTCACGTCGAGGCCAACCCAATCGATTACTGCCGGGCCGTCGAGGAGTCCCTCGCCGATCCCGAAATTCGGCGGGAGTTGCTTGAGCGGGAGCGCGGGGACGACCAGCAACATTGAATGAAGCGCGGCTCGACAGCTACGCTGTACTTGAATCGACTCTGGAGCCAAAGTCACCGAACCGTCCTGGAGAGCGGCGATGAACAGCGAAGAAGAAGTCGGGATTTCCCCCCGAGAGCCGCTTCGTCTCTGGCGTCGGTGCGTCCAATTGCTGTCAGGGCTGGTCGCAATTCTGCTCCTCAGTCTGGTGACCGGATTCGCGATCCACCGATTGGGACTTGAACTCCCCCAACCGGTCGCAGGCCCCTTGATGCATGAAGGTCGGACGCCGGACGAGTGGATCGCCCAACTTCAGGAGGCGAGTGATGATCGCTCTCGAGCGGCGGCAGCCGAAGCGCTGGGATTCATGGCGCGCGAAACTCAATGGACCTACGGCGGCTTTTCGGACGTGCCGATCTATTCCGACGAGCCGCCACAGCTCGACGCGAATGCACTCACCGCAATCGGGCGCATCGGCCCCGAGGCGAAAGCGGCGATTCCGCAATTGGAGCCGATGTTGTCCACTGAAGTCGGCGATCGCCGAGTTGCAGTTGCCAAGACAATGCGGCTGATTGGAGCAGATCTCGAAGTGATTGTACCGGTACTCGTCGAGATGCTGGGCCAGGAAGGCGACCACCACGCGTCGCTGGAACTGGCAGAGATCGGGAATCCCGCCGGGAAGCAAAAACTGGGTCAGGACTTAATGATTTTTCGGACTTCGGTCGGTAGACCCCGTCAATCATGCCTATTCCAAGCGACGAACACCTGTGGATCGCGATGCGGTACGTCGACCGGAATCCCGTGCTCGCGAACTTCGGTCACTCCATTCAGCGCGGACTACCCGTCCAGATTTCGCTTCGCAACGCCGCTTGGAGTCTGAGCCGTGGGCCTGCTGACAGAAAATCCCCGAAAATTTCCCAATTTCTGGAAATCCCCTTGCGAACCTCTTTGGCAATTCTTAATATAGGCTTCATGTGATCTTCATGAATCTTGAGGTGGGTTGCCATGAGTACAGCCATCGACACGGCCACCACGACAGAAATCTCCGCTCCCAATGGGTTTCGAGTGCCGTTGGGATTGGCGGGCGAGACGCTCATTTTCGCGATCGCCAGCGGGCTGGACTTTTTGTTGACCCGCCACATGTTGATGGGGTACGGCAGTCCGGCCCGCATCGGGCAGATTGTGGAATCGAATCCGATCGCGCGGTACATCCTCTATTCCTGGGGATTCGATGGGCTGTTTGTTTTCAAGGCGACCACAGTGGCCATTGTCGCCCTGATTTGTCACATTATCGCGGTGAAACGTGTCGAGGTCGCGCGCCGACTGATGCTGTTCGCCACGATCGCCGTGCTGTCGGTTGTCACCTACAGCATGGTGTTGATGGTTCGCAGTGTTTGAGAATCAGACGGGCGTTTCCTCGATCATTCCGACGATCGAGTGGGGAAACGGCCATGAGCGCGAACGAGTTGGAAGCGACCTTGGGGCGGTTGCGTGCCGCTGGACAGGAACATTTGCTGCAATACTGGTCGGAACTCAATTCCGACCAGCGGTCCAGCCTGCTCCAGCAAATCTCGGCGATTGATTTTGATCGTCTCGCGGGGCTGTGG
>JAPLOC010000912.1:6700-10108 GCA_026692825.1 Planctomycetota bacterium
TGTGGAGCAGCGTCGAAAAACTCGATCCGCAGGAAAGTCCGGCGGCAAAGGCCGCGCGGGCGACCCCTCCTTCAAAAATGGTGCGAGTTCCGCGAACCGAGGCCGATCATGCCGCACGAGCGGCCGCCCGCGCTATCGGCGAGCAGTTGCTGCGTGAGGGGAAAATCGGGGTGATTCTGGTGGCGGGTGGTGAAGGGAGCCGACTGGGCTTTCCACATCCCAAAGGGATGTTCCCAATTGGCCCCGTCAGCGGGAATTCGCTGTATCAGATGCTGGCGGAACAGTTGCTGGCGAGAGCCCGCCGATCGGGACGGCCGATTCCGTACTGCGTGATGACCAGCGACGCGACAGATGCTCCGACGCGGGCGTTTTTCCAGGAACACAACTGGTTCGGACTCGACCCGGCTGACATACGTTTTTTCCGCCAGGGAGTCATGCCCGCGGTCGACCGTCACACCGGGAAAATTCTCCTCGCCCGGAAGCACGAACTGGCGTTGAACCCCGATGGGCACGGGGGAATGCTGGAGGCACTTCACAAGAGTGGCACGCTGGATTGGCTGCGGGAACGGGGGGTGGAATGCCTGTATTACCACCAGGTAGATAACCCCCTCGCCCGGGTGTGCGACCCCGAGTTTCTCGGGTTTCACCGCCAGTTGGGAGCCTCGGTCACCACGAAGTGCGTCGTCAAGGCGACACCTCAGGAGAAAATGGGGGCACTCATTGATGTCGACGGCAAAACGGAAATCATTGAGTACAGTGATCTTCCGAAGGATCAAGTCGAGCGGTTGACCCCGTCCAACGAAGCGGTGTTCGCGGCTGGCAGTACCGCGATCCATGTCTTCAATCGAGACGTCCTCGAACACTTGTCCGCCAGCGGAAGCGAACTCCCGTTTCACCGCGCGGTGAAGAAAGTGAAGTGCCTCGACGAAGCCGGCCAGCCGTCGGAACCGACGGTCGAAAACGCCATCAAGTACGAACGGTTTATCTTCGACGTGTTGCCCCTGGCCGGGAATGGTCTCGTCGTGGAGGCCCGGCGTCATGACGAGTTTTGTCCGCTCAAGAACGCGACCGGGGAGTTTTCCGCCGAACATGTGCAGCGGTCACTGCACGCACTCCACGCCGGCTGGTTGGATGAAGCGGGAATCGACGCGGGAGCGGCGAAACCGATTGAAATCAGCCCGCTGGTCGCCCTCGAGGCCGACGATCTCAAGAATTGGAAACCGAAGAGCCCGTTCCCTCCCGGGCCGCTGTATCTTGGCCCACAGGCGAATTCGTAGGAGATTCGTCCCAATCAGGTGGCTCAATCGCGGAGACACTCTGCGTCTGTGTCGCACAGTAATCGCGCACCATCGCATCGAGACGGGCTTCCCGCTCGATGTCCCGTGCCGGCAAGGGAAAGCGCCTCAGCACGTCTCCGCTAATATCGATGTGGACTCCCCGGCGTTTCGCGTTCGCGTCAAACCACTGGGCCGCGAACCGGGAATTGAGGATCACCGCCAAAGCCGGCAGCGTCGGAGCGCCCGCCTCGCGTGCCGCGATCACGTGGGTCGAAAATCCTGTAAACGCCGGCTGTTCGACATACGCGAATCGGGGAGAACGCCCCATCTGAATTCCCAGCAACCGGGGTTCGAGAAACAACCGTTCCTGGCGCGGCCAATGCAGATGCCACCAGTCAATCCGTCCCATCTGAACCTCTCGCCGCTCGCGGAGAATCTCGCGAAACCTCGTCAGATGCGCGGCCACGTTGGGAAACACTTCGATCGTCGGGGCGGTCTGTTTCGTGAGATACAACAGCCAGGTCTGGGCGGGACCATTCAGCCGATAACGCGAAATCTCCACCGGCGCAAAGTACGGCCTCAACAGCCCCCGCTCGGCTTCCGTGAGTTTCAGTCGATCGATCTCGTCGGCGTTCAACACAAACACCCCTTCGCCAGGGGCAAAGCGACCGCCGAATCGCTGCGCCAGGCGGCGCGAAATTCTCGGAGGATTCTCCGCGATTCCCTGACGCACTTCGAAAAAGTCACCGAGCAGTCGCGATTGAGCCACCACCGGCAGTTCGGCAGGCTGCAACAACAGCCGCCCCCGAGAAAACAGCGCGGCGTGCGATGTGGTGCGTATGGCGGCCGCGCTCCAGGCGGAATTGAGATCGCGATCGGATCCCAACGTTCGAATCGTCACGCGGTCCGCCGTCGTTAGATCGGAAATAGGCGTGCGGAAGAGTCCCGTTTCCAGCGGAGCGCTGCGGACCCGAAACACCAGGTGTCGCCCCTGAACCCCTGCGAAAACCGGCCAATTTCCCAACAGCATGACATCTTCGAATTTTGTCTCCTGGCGAAAGCGTTCAATCAGGCGCGACGCTCCCTGAGAATCGATCCAATAGCTGGGAACGACGAATGTCAGTAATCCGCCCGGTTTCAACAAATCCAATGCGCGGTGGACGAAGTAGTACCACAGGTCCATTCGCGCCGTCCGCCAAGCCTTTCCCAATTTCGACTGCGCGATGCGGTCGAAAAGCGGTTTCGCATCCCGTTCCCGAATGTACGGAGGATTGCCGATGATGATGTCAAAGCCACCGTCACGGGCCACCTCGGGAAACTGACGTCGCCAATCGACAGTGGTCGGTATCGCCGTGGAATTTTCTGAATCATCGGTGGGGTCGCATGGAACGGTCGGCTTCATCGATGCCCCCCCGCCAGACCCGGTGCCGTCAACGGATGAGGTCCCACTCGACTGAAAGTCATCGCCACAGAGGGCGTCTCCCACGACGATGTTGGAATTCAAGAATTGCAAATCGCCGTTTTCCCCAATGCGATCGCGAAGAGCCTGTCTCAGTTCGCGAATCGCCCCTTCGTCAATGTCGACTCCGTAGAGGTGAGACTGGGCGATTCGAGTCGCGGTCGATCGCGACTCGGGAACAGTTTCGTCGGTCCGCTGCCTCTTCTCAGCAGTGATATGTGCCGCCATCAGATCACAGACTTCGACCAGAAACGCGCCATTCCCGCAGGCGGGATCAAGAACGCGGGGAAGTTCGGCGGCGTCGCGCTGACCAGACGCCACAAACCAGGCGTCCAATGTCTCTCGCGCCATCTGCCGGGCCAGATCCGGAGGAGTGTAGTAGCGTCCCGTTTTGCGAGAATCTGGCATTCTGGTTCCGGAAAGTGGCAACCCGCGTAGTTGACGAATGGAAGTCTCCGAAGGGATGGAAGGACGGCATACTTGCCATGGCGATCAAACCGTTGAAGTTGTGCGGTGTGGGAGTCTACCGCAAGCGACGTCGACACACCAAACGCGTCGCACGCCCCTCGACAATTCCCCACAAAAATTGGGGCTGACCTCCCTCCCGGTTTTCACATATACTTCAAGCGGTTGGACGTTGCGACAAGTCCGTCGAGCCGCGCCCGTCAGGAA
>JAPLOC010000913.1 GCA_026692825.1 Planctomycetota bacterium
CCTGGATGAAGCCGACGAGTCGGCGACAAAGCCGGAAGGGGGAGGTGGGGGAAAAGTAAAACCCAAGCCCGACGTCGACACCTTGTTGCTGCGGATCGAGTCGCTCGAAAAGGCTGAGAAGAAGCGGGCCGACGCGGCGAAGAAGACCAAGGACGATGAGGCCAAAAAGGCCGAAGAGTGGCAAGACGTTTCCGCTGAAAAGTGGAATGTGCGGCTGGGCGGCCACATTCAGATGGACCTAATCAACTGGGCCGACTCTTCGCCGTCGATTGTAGGGGCGGTGAACTACTTTGAATTCCGCCGACTGCGACTTGTCGCCGAGGGGACGGGATATGGCGTTTACGATTTCCGCCTGCAAATGACGATGGAGCCGGAAACTGTCGGCACCAGCCCGGCGGGAGTGGTCACGTCGCCCGACATGAAAGACGCCTATTTTTCGATCAACGAAGTTCCGTTGTTCGGAAGAATCCGCATCGGCAATTTTTTCGTGCCGTTCAGTCTGGAGCAGGTCACCAACGACACGAACACGGTCTTTCTGGAACGGTCGATCCCCACGCAAGGGGTCTTCAGTCCCGATCGAGAAGTGGGTGTCGCCTCGTACAATTGCACGGAAGATCAGCGGTTCACCTGGACGTATGGAGTGTTTCTCGACTCGATCAGCGAAGGGCTGAAGGAGCGTATTGACAACAACCAGGGGGTCCGGGTGAGCGGGCGGGCGACGTGGATTCCGTATTACGACGAACCGTCGAATGGTCGCTACATGATCCATACCGGCGCCGGTGTCCTGTACACGAACGACCAGGACGAGCGGGTTCGATTTGCCAGCCGCCCCCAGATTCACGAAGGCCCCCGGCTCATTGACAGCGGACAGCTCGTCGCGAATTCGTACACCACAGGAAATCTCGAAGGGGCTCTGGTGTGGGGACCATTCGCGTTGCAGACGGAAGGGTTTCTGTCCTACGTCGACATGATTCAAACCTCCGGGAAAAATGTGGGGGGAGCTTACGTTCAGGCGAGCTACTTCCTGACGGGAGAAAACCGAAATTTCGAACGGTTCGGACAACACGGTGCCCAATTCGGACGTCCCACGCCATACAACAATGTGTTCTTCACGCGGAGCGGAGCCGGGCTGGGGGCCTGGGAACTCAAGACCCGCTGGTCGAATCTCGATCTCACCAACGTGAAAAAGGGAACCTACAACGACCTGACCGTTGGCTGCAACTGGTACTGGAGTGATCGGGTGCGAATCATGTTCGACTGGATTCACCCGGTCACCAGCAGCCAGACAACGTTTGGGGCCACCAAGTCTGACATTCTGGGAATGCGGTTCGACTTCAACTGGTAGTCCGTGAATCGAGCCCGTGACGCATTCGGTTCTCACCGACCCTCTCAAGCACACATCATTCCAGGGATCTTCCCATGAACACTCGAACTTTCTGGGGTTGCGCCAGCGGCCTGCTGCTCTTGACCGTCATTTCCTGCGCCCGATTCGCCCTCGCTGGCAATGGCTGCTGCTGCCAGTGCGGCTCGCTCGAGTACAACAAGGTCTGCCGGCTGGTTTGTGAGGACAAAAAGGTCACAGTCACCTGCTGGGGCTATAAGGAAGAGGATTTTTGCGTCCACGGCTGCGGCGAACGGGTGTGCAAGCACTGTGAAATGGTTTGCGACGACTGCGACGATCCCAAAGCCCCGGCCCACACTCCGAAAAAATTCACGTGGTCGGAGTGGACTCCCAAGGGATGTCCCAAGATCTATACAAAAACCAAGCTGATGAAAAAGACCATCACAAAGAAGGTCCCCACTTACAAATGGGTGGTGGAAGACCTTTGCGCCCAATGCGAGGCGGATGCGCCCAAAGTGGCTCCCCCCGCCAGCGTTGAACTCCCTCCGAAGCCTGACGCCAAAGGCCCGGCTAAGTCGGCGAAATAGAGGTGACAAACCGAGTTTAAAGACAGGATGAAAAGGTTGAAGTGGATTGCTGAGGCGACTTTCGATTGTGTGGATTGGTTCTTTTGATTTCAGCCACCGATCCAGGGGTCAGGAATGGCGAGCAACTCCATCCTGTTCATCCCTCTCATCCTCTTCATCCTGTCAAATTGTTTCCGTCGGTCGTTCGCACTCTCAGAGCCGCGCATCCACATGCCGCAGTTCGGTGAGAATCTTTACAACGGCCCGCGTCTGGCCGAGTTCTCCATCCCCTCGCAAAATCATTGACCTACGAAGGGGTCATTGCGTCGCGACCGAATTCGATATTCCCCGGCTTCACGTCGGCCAGGTAGATTCCATGCCCGGCGAGTTCCCGCATCACCTTGCGGACTTCGGGCCAGTTCTCGCCGAACTGCTCCCGCTTTTCTTCGACCCACTCACGGTAGACCTCTTCGCCGTAATCGGGCGGGTGGTCGAGGTAGGCACCCGCAAAATCGAGAACGAATGGGGGCGAGACGATGTCCATTTCAAGGATCCAGAGTTCGTCGTCATAGCCGCGAAGTTTGGGAATATTGAATTGTCGGACCTGAAACACCTCCAGTTCGCGGAGTCGCAGGTACACATTCCGCTCTTTTTGGTACAATCCCTAGTACCGGAGCGCTTTGAGCGCGGTCTGGCGGGTTGTGGAAACGACCGTGCCGTCGTATCCATAACCGAGTTCGTCGACCAGTTGAATGTTGTGCCGTTCGGCATATTCCACCAACCGATCTGTCAGATTTTCATTCCAGTTGCTCATGATTCGAATCGGTAAGTCGTCACATTCGGCGGAGGTTCAACTCAACCTCCATGTCGGTCCCATCTCGTACCGCCTCGGTGCTATTTGTACCGACGAAATTCGATTCGCGAAACCGATCGCCCTTCCCCCCTGCGAGGGAATCCTGGAGATGAGTGTCGACGGGAGCGTCCATCGCTGGGAGGTCGTGCTCCCCGAGGGGGCGTCGGCGACAGAGTCCTGTACGCGGTGTGACACGGTCCGAATGCTGCCGTCGACCGATGAAACGGCGACGAATTGACTTTGAAAGTGGATTCGTCGGGATTCAACTTGAATCGGACTTTGATTGAGGCAGGTGAATCAGATCACCGCTCAGGTATTGCTGTTGACGCGGATGGAGCTGCCGGCTGAACGCACAAGGCTCCGGAGTTTCTACTGCGACGCCTTCCGCAATAACCGCAGCGCCGACTCGACCAGCATCTCTCCCGACCCCGCCTGCAATGCCGAATTCGTCACCTCGTAACTTCCCTGAGCGTACGCAGCCCGGTTCGGGATATAAAACGTCTCGACGAAATTAGACAGCTCGACCACCAGCGTTGTCTTGAACGGCGAACCCTGTTTGATCGCCAACCCCAGCTCGACAAACACTTCTCCCGGCAGACAGACAATCGCCAGGTCGTCGCCCACGCAAATCGCATGCACTTCCACCGGCAATGTTGGTCCGATGCCTGCGAGGCGGTGGGTCAATCCGGTATTGATCCACTTCTCTGGCGGCGCGCTCGGGGTCTTGTGGAGGTACTGATCGAGCATGATCCGTTTGTAAGCCGCCACCTGATCCAGAAACTCGGCTTTCTGTCCCCCTTGAATCGCTGAGAGCAGCAATTGCGACTCCTTCACCTCGGCGGAACTGGGATCCTGCAACGGAACGTGGACCACTTCAGAAACCACACGCAGCCGTGGCGATTCGATCGTCCTGGTTGTCGGGAGCGCGGCGACAATTGTCTGGCCAAGCGATTGACCGATGAAATCGGTTTTGTTGCGTTCCTTGCTCGCCGGGTTCACGTGGTTGATGTCGCCGCAACATCCCAGTCCGAAGATCGAAACCACCTCGTTCCCCAATGACTTGCGAATCGCCTGTTCGATGTAGAACGGGTAATCCGCGCTCCATTCCAGACCGCCGACCGTGTCGAGATGCAGGGCGAAATTGGTCAGTGTGGCAAGCGGGCGATTCCCGTCGGCTGACCGGGCGACAACGATGCCGATTTCCGAATCGATCGGTCCCGCCGCCCGAACGACTCCAGGCGTTTCGAGACTCTGCCAGGTCTTCACCGAGCCATCTTTCATCACGAATCGGCGATTGAACGACACGGGAGTCTTTTGTTGAGCCGTCGTGAGATCCAATCGGGCCGGGGCCGCCTGATTCGACGCCAGCTCGACCGCTTTGGCGACGGCTTCGATCAACTTCGCCGAGTAGGGGGCTTTGTCGGTAGCCTGAGACGACTTACCCCCCAAATGGTTGTAGAGATCGCGACCGTAATCGGGGGACGTATGGGAATGCGTGCCACAGAGAATGATCGCCTTTTCGGGAATTCCCGTCGCTTTGGAAGCGCGGGCTCGGACTTCGGCGGTCAGATCAAATGCGACGCCAGCGAGGTCACACGCGACGAGCGCCCCCTGCACGTCTCCCGAACGGAACACAATCGCCTTCGCCTTGAGCGGATCTTTGGCTCCCGTGGCGAGGCGTTCATGATAGTAGCCCGCGATGGGAAAGCCGATGGGAGGAGTGATCTCCACCTCGGCGACCCCGATCCGCAGTTCGGGTTCGGCCGACTCGGAACGAACCGCCCCCAGAGCGAACAACAGAGTGACTGCGATCAGGCAGTGAATTCGAGGCAGGGCATGCACATGGGGTAAGGGGGGACACGGTCCGGAATCAACAATGTCAAACCATTCCGAACACGGCTTCGCTCAATGTGCCGGTGCTGTCTGAGAAGGACTCTGTCTCGATTTTCATTGACCGCAGAATGCTGAGGTAGAGGTTGGACATTGGTGTGTTCGGCTTCCGCCAGTGGGTGCCGTGCTTGAGGCCCATGTTCTTCCCACCCGCGACCAGAGTCGGAAGATTAAGCGGGTTGTGGGTCGTACTGGCACCGCTGCCGAACAGGAGGATTGTGTTGTCGAGAACGCTGCCGTTGGCATCCTGGTACGTTTCCAGCCGTTCCATGAAGTGAGCGATCTGCTGACTGAGGAACAGGTCGTACTTGGCAAACGCGAGCTGGCCGTCTTTGTCGTCGGCGTGCGACAGGTTGTGGTGCGTGCGTCCCAGCCCGAGCTTCAGGGGGAACGTGTCGCTGATTCCCATGCCATCTTCGCGATTGAGCATGAACGCGACCGAGCGGGTGATGTCGGCGTCGAACGCTAGCGCGATCAGGTCGAACATGTTGCGGTAATACTCCGCCGGCTCTCCTTCCGACGTCGCGTCGAGATTGAGGTGCGAGTAATCCTGAGGCTTGAGCGGAATGTCGATCCACCGTTCTGAGGCGGTAAGCCGGGCTTCGACTTCGTCGAGCGACGTGAGATACTGATCCATCTTGTCGCGATCCGACTGCCCGAGCCTCTGGTTGAGCGCCTTACTGCTTTCCAGCACCGCGTCGACCAGTCGGATCCGGCGCTGGAGCTGTTCCCGCTGGTCGGCGAGAGACGAGCGATCGCCACGAAATAGCCGATCGAACACGCGTCGGGGATTATTTTCAGCGGGAATCGGTTTCCCTTCGAGGTTGTAAGAGATGGTTCCCGTGCGCGACAGAAACCCGACCCCCGCGTCGATCGACAACACCAGTGACGGCTGACGGCAGTATTGCTTGGTGTGCTGGGCGACCACCTGATCCAGCCCGACCGAGTTGAACATCCCGGGCTTGGGATTGTGGAGCGGTGCCCCGGTCAGCCACATGTCGGAACAGAGATGCGGGTCGGCCTTGGTGCCATTGGGGTGATGCAGCCCCCCGAGGAAGCTGACTTTGTCCCGGAACGGCTTGAACGGTTCGGTCGACTTGCCGAACACGAAGTCGGCCCCTTCCTGCTTGGGAAACCAGCTCCAATCGTCGATCCCATGATTCGGATTGGGGAGCGACATGCCGTTGGCTGTGTACATCGCGCAGAACCGCCGGGGGGGGACGTCGGCGACCTCTTTTCCCATGGCGTCCAGCAACGGCAGGGCGAGCGTCACGCCGGCGAGGCCTTTGAGAACGGAACGACGGTCGAGCTTGGCGGGAGTGGGCATGAGGGGGCGGAAGTTCGGTAGGGGAAGTTGTCTCAAGGAGTTACCAAGTTTCCACTTGAGCGAGGGGGGTCGTCAATACCCTGAAACGGATCGATGACGGTAACGCCACTGTACTCTTGTAGATGGCTCAGGTCTTCACTGTAAAGTGCCTGGCACCCCATGTGCTTCGCCGTCGCGAGTATCGCAGCGTCCCAGTAACTTGTCTGAAATCGCTGTTGGATCGAGATCGCTTCGCGAACTGTAACGGGAGTGATTTCCGCAGTTGGGAAATTCAACCACACGCAAACCAGTCTCTCCGCGTCCACAGTCGATAATCGAAAAGGTCGCTTCGGGGACGTGGCATTGGTGAAAAACTCAGCCGCGACTTGGACTGACCAAACCCACGATGACGATTGAAGAATCTTCCGGGCAACCCGCCGTTTCTCGACGGCGAAATCGCCCTCATCAATCGAATATAGGAAAATGTTGGTGTCTAAAAAGACCCTATCGCTCATAGAGATCCCCACGTGCGACCCGTGGATCGTTTCGAAAGCCGGTCACCTGGTCGAACAACTCGTTCATGCGCCGTACGGATTCGGTTCGATCGTCGACGATGACAGCAGGCTGGATTTTCTCCGATTGCTCAAGCAACTGCGAAACGTGTTGACTCGGACTGACGCCTTGGGCGCGGGCACGTTGCTCCAGAAGTGCTGCCATCCGGTCAGACAGCTCAATTGTCAAAACAGTCATGGTTCACCGCGGTGGGAATCAGGCGCCGGTTTCTGGGAACGTATGACCACGAGGCACCGGACACCGTCAGCATCCATTGGAACCGATGTCGTGAACTCGTTCAAGATCGAAACGCCTCGCTTTGATCGGGCCGTGCCGAGATCTTCAGCATCTCGTGGCCTGTCGACAGGCCACACTACCCATTCGGATCATCAATCAACTCTTGCAGCCGCGCCGCCAGGGGCGGTGGAAATCGCTCGCACCAGGTCGGATCCAGCAGCTCGACGTCGATCATGTCGCGAAGGTGCATGCGGTCCTTCGTCCGAAACGATTCCAATTTCATTCGCACCAGCGCTTCCAGCGTCAACGTCTGGTGACCCTGGATTTCCACCGTCTCGGTCACATCGGGAGCCGGGGCCGAATGATCTTCCCGGACTTTCTCGCCCGCGAACACAATGTGAACCGCATCACGCAATTTCGCCCCCGGACCATCCAGAAACATGTCAACCCCATCCACTTGGCGATGGGAGAAGCCCGCGGCTTCCAGCGCGATCTTGGCGGCGGGAAAGTCGGACCGTCGCAACAGGATGTCGACATCGCGCGTCGTCCGAACGGCCGCCTCGTCCGCCTGCGCGACCCAGGCCCGCACCGCGTTCCCTCCAATGATCGCGTACGCGATGCCGGCCTGTTCCAGCGCACGTGTCGTCCGCTCCAACCGTTCTTGGATTTTTTCCACGGCTCGATTCATCCGCTTCCAGAGTGCTTCTCCGGTCAGGTGAAATGGGACTGTCGCCATGGTACCGCCTCGCTGGGATCCGCCTATTTTTTCAGAAACAAATCGCTGTGAATCACGAACCGCAGCAGATCGCGCAGACGGTATTCGTTTCCTCGCATCGTGGAGGTCTGTTCCCGTAGCGTCGTGAGTTCGTTGTACGTCAGGCTGCGACCAATCGCATAACTGCCGACGTGCTTCAGGAAACTGAAGGCCACCTGATCGATTCGATCGTCCGCAAGATATTTCTTGAGGCCGTTCAGGTCCGCGACTTCCGTACCATCCGGAAGCTTCGACCGCGCGTCGATCCCTGGACCGGTTTTCCTCAATCCCCCGGCGTCCATCGTCTCGAACGGAATTCCCCACGGGTCAATTCCCGAATGGCATTTGACACACCCCTTCTGGTTGCGATGCCGCTCCAGTTTTTCCCGCAGGGAGAGCTTCGCGCCGTCGTCCTCAGGCAACTTCGGCACATTCGGTGGTGGATCGTCGGGCGGTTCCGCGACGATTTTTCGGGCCACCCACGCCCCCCGCTTGATCGGGTTCGACTCCCGACCATCCGACAGCCCCGCCAATATCCCCGCCTGGCTCAGCACGCCTCCCAAATTCTCGTTCCGATGCGGAATCGCCACGAACTGAAACCCACTTTCCAGGCGATCTCCCAATCCGTAGTAGTTCGCGACCACTTCGTTCGCCACGAGAAAGTCGGACTGAATCAGATTCCGCGCGGGGCGATTCTCTTCGAACAGGTGCCGCAGGAACTCGACCGGTTCCTGGCGCAACTGCGCCTTCGCATCGCGTGTCAGTCGGGGGTAACGCTTCGCGTCGACCGACACCACATCGAATTTATCGAGACTCAACCATTGGGAACCGAACTCATTGACAAACTGGCCGAATCTCGGGTCGGCAACCATCCGGTCAATCTCGTTGTCGAGCGACTCGCGCAGCGTGTGGTTCGCCGCCAGTGTGAGCAGCCGCTGGTCGGGCGGGGCGTTCCACAGGAAGTAACTCAGTTTCGACGCGAGTTCATAATCGTCGAGATCCTCGGCGGCCGGGCTGGGGCTGTTTTCAATCAAAAACAGGAACTGAGGCGAAGTCAGCACCACCAACAACGCGTCTTTCGTGCTGCGCAGCGCTTCGCCCGACTGGGCGAACGTTCGCTGCCAGACCCGCATCAGCGATTCGGACTCGGCGGTGGTGACCGGCCGTCGAAACGCCCGCGTCGCGAACCCGTCGATCACCTCCCGCGCATACACCGCCGGCTCGGCCTTCTGCGGCGAGTCAATGAAAATGCCGCGATGCGTCGCCGGGGGCCAGGTCTCGAAATAGGGCCCCTCAAACTCGATCGACTCGATGAGCAGCCGGGGCATGTCACGACCATCGGTGTATTCGCTCCGGACGCCGATCTCGCGAATTCCCGCCAGGTAGTTGACATTGTCTTTCTCAACCTCTGGTGCCGGGAAATCGTTGATCGCCCCTTCGAACACGTACTTCTGAACCCCTTCGGCCGAGACCGCAAGAGGGCCACCCACGCGCGTGAGCGTACTGCCGCAGTCGCGGCGCAAACCGACGTAAACCCCCAACGACGGTGTTCGCCGCTCAAATGTCAGGAACCGCCGCGCGAGTTCTGTGTCCCCTGGGAGTGGACTGAGCGCGATCTGCAACAAACGGGAATTGTCGGAGTAACGTACTTTCAGCTTCAAATCGCCCGCAGGAACCCGGACAACAAGAAAAGCCGTCCGCTGTTCGGCTGACTTCGCCGCCTCTGCCTCGCTGAGCGGCAATTCCAAGAGCTGGCCCGCGAATTGGCGGTCGCCGAGTTCGAGTACCAATCGTCCCTGCGGTTTTCCCGGCTTGCAGGTGACATCCACCTGATAGATCCCCTCGCGCGGCACCGCGATGGTAGCTTCGGGCGCGGCGGTCAAGTCGGCCACAAGCCTCCCGTTCCCCTCCTCCACGGGACGCACCGGCGTCCCCGGGTCGAGCAGCAATCCATCGTCGTAACGGACCGCCTTGACCGTCACGCGAAAATCACCCCGGTCAGGCAACTCGCGGAGTGAAATCTTGAAATTCGCCATCGGACCGTAGGTGTCCGATTGGCCAAAAATCTCGGGACTGGGGATCGCCGGCCGCAACAGCAGACCGCTCGGAATGACCTGATACGCTTCTCCCTTCGGATACCCCGGCGAACCGCGAACGCAGGCGAACACCGAGTGGTAAATGCTGTCGAACTTCCGCCAGGCGCGGATCGTGTCGTTTCCCACATACCCTTCGATGAACTCATACGCGGTCCGCATCGCGAAGGGTTGATATTCAAACGGCTTTTCGGGCTTCAACTCGGTGACGACAAAGTCGGCGTTATTCAACAGCGCGTTGTTGGCACCCAGGACCAGATTGTCGGGGCACGGCTGCTTGTTGATCCCCTGACCGAAATCCATGCGAAAGATCTGAATCGTCGGACGGGTCGACTCATCAACAATGCACAGGTCGAGCGCCTTCGCCGCGATGTCGAAGTAGGTTTCCACCTGCAATGGCGACAGCGCCAGCGTCTGCGCGTTGTTGGTGAATCCATCTTTCGACACTCCATCGGGGGGGAGCGCGTCGGTCAGATCCTCACGCAGTCCCAGCAAATCGCGGAGGGTGTTGCGATATTGGGGAACCGTCAGCCGGCGGACCGACCCGTTTTTCGGAGCCACGCGTGACCGGGCGGCGTCGATCCCCCGAGTGATCCAGCCACCCAACGCCTGGCGTTCCTCTGCCGTCGGTTGCGGTTCGTTCTCCGGGGGCATCAGCTCATCGTCAAGTTGCTGCCGCATCGCTTTCAGCAAAGCGATATGCCGATCTTCCGGGTCCGCGGTCAGAATATCGACACGGACTCCCGATTTCATGTTGTCCGCCGAGTGGCAGCGAACGCAGTACTTGGCCAGAAGCGGCTCAATCGACTGCTTGAACGCGGCCGCGTCCGGCGCGTCAGCCGGTGGCACCGGAGTGGGCGGTTCGGTCGCCAGAGTCGTCGCGATGACCAGACAGGCGAACGAGGTCCAAACGGCGAGTCGGCGAGCAAACGTCTGGGGGCTCGAGGGAAGAAAAATGTTACGCATCACGATCCTGAAAACTGGGAACACGATACGTCATGCCGTTGCCCAGCAGTTGGCGCAACGTCATGTTCGTCGTGCTGAAGTTCGAGGTCGACATGGTCATGGATAAGGCTTCGTTTCACTCCCGACACCAGCCGTCCCAGAATGCCAGTCGGCTGGTGTCGAATTCGCACGGGGTGAGTTCAGGCCCCGGGCAAGCCAGGGAGCAGGGCATCGGCTCCTCCCATCCCACCATGTTCCTGCCCCGATTCACGGATCCGTTCGCTGAACTGTTCGATGCTGTCGTAAACAATGACCGACGAGACTTCGTCCCACGCGATCTCGACATGCAGTCCCCGGGCCCAACCGCCGTCGTCGACCCCCGTTCCAACGAGGAACTGCTTGCCGAATTTCGTCTCCAGCGTCACGTTCTCCAGATTGTGCCCCATCGATACCATCAACCCTTTGGTG
>JAPLOC010000914.1 GCA_026692825.1 Planctomycetota bacterium
AGCCGGACCATAGCAAGCCGGTTTAGGAGGGGGTGTCGTCGCGCGGTGGCTGGAAATGGGGTGTCGCGCGGGTTCAGGGAGCTGACGCTCCCCGCTCGCCTGTTTGGGACGAGGTGCCTGATGTCGCGTTGGATCTTCGTTTGCCTTTGCTTGTTGCCGTTGCTGGTACTTGGGGGCGAACCGCAGCCCCCCGCGGTCGACACTTCGCGTGGCGACCGACCACTGGAAGCGTACTTCCGCGCCGAGACGGCGCGGCTGGCGGCAACCTGCCTGACCGATGTCAAAACGCTGGAAGACTGGACCAGCCGCCGCGAGGAACTGCGCCGGCAATTTCGTGAAATGCTGGGACTCGATCCGCTCCCGGCCCGAACGCCACTCGCGGCGACCGTCACCGGGACGATCGACCACCCCGAATTCACTGTCGAGAAACTGCACTACCAGTCAAGTCCCGGACTGTACGTCACCGGGAATCTGTACGTTCCCAAAGGACTGACCGCGCCTGCGCCCGCCATCCTGTACGTGTGCGGCCATTCCAAGCAAAAGGAAGGGAACATCAGCTTTGGCAACAAGGCGGGTTATCAGCACCATGGGGCGTGGTACGCCCGAAACGGCTACGTCTGTCTCACGATCGATACGATTCAACTGGGGGAAATCGAAGGCTACCACCATGGGACGCACAACCTCAATCAATGGTGGTGGAACGCCCGGGGGTACACACCTGCGGGGGTGGAAGCGTGGAACGGGATGCGGGGAATCGACTACCTGCAAACGCGTCCCGAAGTCGACCCGGCCCGAATCGGGGTGACCGGCCGATCGGGGGGCGGGGCGTATTCCTGGTGGATCGCCGCCCTGGACGACCGCGTTCAAGCCGCCGTCCCAGTCGCCGGCATAACCGACCTCGAAAACCATGTTGTCGATGGTGTGGTTGACGGACACTGCGACTGCATGTTTCAGGTCAACACCTACCGCTGGGATTTCGCCCAGGTCGCCGCACTGGTCGCTCCGCGCCCTCTGCTGATCTCGAATACCGACAAAGACACGATCTTCCCTTTGGAAGGGGTGGTTCGTGTTCACGAGAAAGTCCGGCGGATTTATCGGCTGTATGGTGCCGAGAAAAACCTCGGACTGCAGATCACCGAAGGACCGCATCTCGACACACAGGAACTGCACATCCACTCGTTCCGCTGGTTCAACCGGTTTCTGAAAAACGACCCGCAGTCGCAGGTCGAAAAGACTGCGGTCAAATTCTTCGCGCCGGCGCAATTACGGGTGTTCGACATGCTGCCCGCCGACGAACTCGTGACCCGGGTCGCCGAATCGTTCGTGCCCCCGGCCTCACCACTGACTTTGCCCGTCTCCGCATCCACCTGGGCCGACCGGCGTGACAAAGTCCTCGCCGGCCTGCGGGAGAAGGCATTTCGTGGGTGGCCCTCGTCCGACGCCGTCCCGGCGGTGCCGACGGTTACTCCAGCATTCGACGTGGAGCGCGACGGGATCCACCTTCTGGCGTTTGACCTGGAAAGCCAGCCGCATGTCCCCCTGCGACTGTACGTTGCCGGCCGCGCGGGGCTGAAGCCAGCGGACCTCGATCTGGTGGTTCTCAACGTACTCGACGCGACGGGATGGAGCGAGTTTCTCGCCGGCATGCGGCACGCCTTCGCCGACCAGTTTCGCGATGAACCACCGGTCGAGCCGAACCCGAAAACGTTCGACGAGAATCGCAAAATGTTCGAGACGTTTCGGTGGGGGATGGCGTGGGTCGCGCCGCGGGGCATTGGACCGGGGGCCTGGAATCCTGCCGAGCGGAAGCAGAACGGCATCCGCCGTCGGTTCCAGTTGCTGGGCCAGACGGTCGACGGGATGCGTGTGTGGGATACACGTCGCGCTCTTCAGTCACTGCGGCAGGTGGAAGGATTGAAGTCCCGTCCGATCTGGTTACAAGGGGAGCGCGAAATGGCAGGGGTGGCGCTGTACGCGTCGCTCTTCGAACCCGAGATCGCCCGGTTGGACTTGTGGCGGTTGCCGACATCGCATCGAAACGGCCCCGATTTCCTCAATGTTCTACGCGTCTGCGATACTCCCCTCGCATTGGCGATCGCCGCCGAGCGGACACCGGTGAGAATCTACCAGACCAATCTCGAAGGCTGGGAGTTTCCCGTGGGAGTCGCCAATTCGCTGGGCTGGCCTGAGAAACAGATCCAGCTTCGCAAGATTCCGGACTGAGATGTTCTCATTCCTTCTTTTCAATCACTGTCAACCAGGCGACATCCGTCGTCGCTCCCAGTCGGGCGGGAGTCCGCGCGGCCCGTGCCAGCTCTTTCGGTTGCGCCGCACTGCCGACCACTCTGACCGGCCCTGAATAACCCTTCCCTGCCGCAGTCAAGGCGAGCTTCACTTCGGCCGCTGTCGGCCCCGTCGGTTCAGAAACGACAGGTGGGCAGGTGACACCTTCGGGCAGATTCGGAATCTGAATGGTGATCGGTCCGACCGCTCCTGCGGGACCGGCGCGACGTATGACCTTAACAGTGACCTCGGTCGGCTTGCCTGGTTCGATGGTCACGGTGTCGGAGGCCAGATTCAATTCGAAGTCGGGTTGTTCGAGCCGCACACTCAACCGATACGCGCAGCGATCTCCCCCCTGTTCATAGCGGTCGCGAACAACGAATTTGTATTCGCCATCGTGCGCCGCTGTGTGCGACAGTGCGGAATCCTGGGTGGCCCCAATGTCGTCCACCTCGGCGACTTTCGCGCCGGTCGGATCGAGGAGCAACACGACCGGGTCGACCAGCAGATTCAAACTGCGAGATTCAACCGAAGCGACAAACGCCTGTCCTTTTTGCAGCGTGACTTTGTGAACGTCGCGCTGACCCTTCGTTTTCAGCCAACCGGTCACCGTTGACGACGGGGCGAACGGAGCCGCGTCGGCCGTCATCAGGGTCGGCATGGCGGCATGCGGAACGATTCGCACCCGGGTCGAGTTGGCGAAACCTGGAGCGAACACAAACCCCAACCGAGAGTCCGCCGAGTTCCGCAGCTCGTCAATCGGTTCATACTCGGGAAACCCCGCCAGGCGTTCTCCTCCCAATGGAACGACGGGCAACCGCGTGTCGGCGGGGATGTTCCAACCGACCACTTCAACCGTTTGTGGCTCGTTGGGCTTGTCGGCCGCAGGGGCGGAAACCGCCAGCGGGATCGCATGGGTGATGTACGGACCGGTGGTCAATGTCATGCGGTACACGAAATTCGCGCCGCCAACGAATGCGATGCTGGTCCCCGGTGCCGAGGGGAAAGCGAAGAGCCGGGCGATGTAAATTCCGTCGCGGGGAGCGGTATACGCGAGACGGGGGTCAAGCTGCACGTCGTCATTATTCTCGGCGACCACAGTCCCATTGGGAGTGACAATCTGCAGCATCGCATCCATCGGGGAGCCGAGCGCGGTGTTGGCATCGACGGCGGCGACCAGCGTTTGTCCCGCCTTGAGGGGAACGGCGAACGAATCGACATCCGCCCCCTCGAGAACCCCATTGACGATGAATGACGACTCAGGGAGTTTCTGCGCGGTCTTGGGTGAGTTGTTCGGCTCGACCTCGGCGATTTCAGGCAGGTTGCCGATCTGAAAGGGAAACGTCGCCGATGCCCCCTCGGCGTTGTACAGCCGAACCCAAACCCGATCGGTCGGCAGGTCGGCGGGAATTGTGATTTCGATCTTGCCCGAGTCGGCGGTCGGAACCGCTTCGACACCAGGAGCCGAGACTTTGACTGGCCAGGTGAACGCACCCGAAGCGGTGACGGTCACTTTGGTTCCCCGTTGTCCCCCGGCGGGGACCAGGTGCGACAAGGTCGGGGGGGCGGCGAGAGCCGAATTGATGGCGGCGAGGACGATCCAGGAGGCGACGAATCGCCCCGCCAATCGATTTGCGGTCGCACATCGGCAACTCGCGGCACTTGGGCCGTTCTCGACGAATGGCGACGGACAAGGGAGTGACCGATCAGACATCACAGCGGGTCTCTGGAAGTGAACGAGACATTTCGCGCGGGTGGCGGCGACACTTTGAACGGAAGACGTACCCTCTGCGGGCTGTCGGTTGAGGCGAAGGATTACGCGACAATTCCCTTCACAACCTCACCATGAATATCGGTCAGCCGGTACTGGCGTCCCTGGTAGCGGAACGTCAGTCGGGTGTGGTCGATGCCGCACAGGTGCAGGATCGTCGCCTGCATGTCGTGAACATGGACCGGATCGTTGACGATGTTCCAACCGAAGTCGTCGGTCGCGCCGTACACCGTCCCACGTTTTGCCCCTCCCCCCGCCAGCCACCAACTGTACGCTTTCCCAAAGTGGTCGCGGCCTTTCGGGGCGGCGGGATCACCTTGCCCGAACGGAGTTCGGCCGAATTCGCCCCCCCAGACAACCAGCGTGTCGTCGAGCATTCCCCGTTCTTTAAGGTCAAGAACCAGTGCCGCCGACGGGCCTTCGGTATCTTTGCACTGTTCGGCAAGCTGCGTAAAGAGATTGCCGTGCTGATCCCAGCCCGCGTGCATCAACTGCACAAAACCAACCCCTCGCTCCAGCAGCCGGCGCGCGATCAGGCAGTTGTTCGCGAAGGTTCCTTTCACGACGGCGTCGGGGCCATAGCGATCGAGCGTCGCCTTCGTTTCCCCCGAAAAATCCATCAGATCGGGAACGCTGGACTGCATTCGAAACGCCATCTCGTATTGGGCGATTCGGGTTTCGATCTCGGGATCGCCATAGTCGGCCAGATGCGCCGCGTTCAATTCGGAAATGTCATCCAGCAACGCCCGCCGAGCTTCGGTCGTCACTCCCGGAGGATTCGCCAGATACGGGACCAGGTCGCCCGTGTTGCGGAACCGCACTCCCTGAAACCGGCTCGGCAGAAATCCGTTCCCCCAGTAGTAATCGAAGAAGAGTTGCCCACACGTCTTCCCTTTGTCGCTCGAGGTCATCACCACAAACGACGGCAGGTTCTCGGTCTCACTCCCCAGGCCGTAGGAGAGCCAGGCCCCCATGCTCGGCCGCCCCGGCACTTGCGCGCCGGTCATGAAAAACGTTACCCCGGGGGCGTGATTCACCGCCTCAGTATACATGCTGCGGACCAGACAGATCTCGTCGGCGATCCCGCCGACGTTCGGCAGCATTTCACTGAGCATCATTCCCGACTGACCATACGCTTTGTGCGGTTTGATCGCGGGAAGACAGGGCCATTTGCCGTACCCGCTCGACATGGTCGACAGTCGGGTCGTGCCGCGGACGGAATCGGGAATGTCCTTGCCGACCATCTCGCGCATTAGCGGTTTGTCGTCAAACAGGTCGACGTGCGACGGCCCTCCCCCCTGCCACAACACCACCACGCGCTTCGCCTTCGGCGGAAAATGAGGGACGCCGGGGAGACCGGGAGAACCGCGTCGCTGGGCCGTTTCGCCCTCCGCCCCCCGGGCGGCATCTTTACCCAGAAGGGTCGCCAACGCAGCCAGCCCCACTCCGCCCGCAGTCGAACCGAACAACTGGCGTCGAGTGACCCGTGCGATGTTATCCTGGCGCAGGGAATCTAGATCAAGGTTGTAAGTGTGCGCGTTGGGCATAATCGTACGCTGGGTTGGAACCACCGTTTCATCCAGCGAACTGCGGCTGAAGACCGGTCGCGGATCAGGGGAATCCGAAGTTCAAGTCGGTATACCGACTCTGTCTCCTTCACAGATACCGTCTGAAGCGACCTGAGACAACAGTCAGCCAGTTGTTCTTCACACTTGACCTGGTTTCGAGACACCACAGGTCGCTGTGTTTTAGCGGCCGTGAAAAACCAATCGCGGCCCCCAGAATTTTCTGTACTTTTGGAAAACGCATGGTAGACTGGACCGGCGCGACAGTGTTTCGTCCCCGTAGCATCGATCTCACAAGGAATTCGCGATGCAACAGACTACACCCCAGCGACTGGACTCTGACCAAGCTCCGGCGTTCACACCGCTCTGCGAGTCGTATCCTCCGCGGTTCGCAGTGGATGCCTTCGACGGCACTTCAGCGCTGTCCCCCCACGCGGCACACCAGAAGGAACTGGATGTCCGCAATGAGTTGCTTGCCGAGACGGGCGTGGTCTTCGGTTCCCTGGTCGTTCGGCGGACACGCGACGGCGTCTGCCTTCAAGGGTACGTGGAATTCGACGATCAGCCGCACGATCTGACCGGAATCGCGCGGCGGATCGCCGGGGTCGCCGAGGTGTTGAATCACCTGGTGGTCGGGCGTTGTGTGCGGGGGGTTCCGCGTTAGGCACGTAGCGTGACCTCGACGAGTCGCCCCCACTTCAGTTGTTTCCGATTTGGGTGACACTGACTACAATCGCTTCTTCAGGGGGCGATCGGGGGGAGGGTCTCTCGTTCGCTCCCGGCGTTCCGAGACACTGAAGAGGCGGCTCGATGGGTCTGTATGACCGAGACTACTACCGCGACGACCCCCGTCCCTCCGGCGGCTGGGTCGCCACGGGGGCGGTCTGTCGCAAGATCGTGCTGGTCACCGTCGGTGTCTTTATCCTGCAGATGCTCACGCAGCGTGGCCGGGGTGCCGATAGCTGGGTCGGAAGCTGGCTCGAGTTTGACCTGGTGTCGTGTTTCGCCAGGGGACAGATCTGGCGGCTGATTACCTATGCGTTTGTCCACAGTCCCTTGGATCTGTGGCATATTGTGGGGAACATGTTGTTCCTGTGGTTTTTCGGTCCCGCCATCGAGGCGATTTACGGTCCCCGCGAATTCGTGCGGTTCTATCTCACCTCGGCCGTGGTCGCCGCGCTCTGCTGGGTTCTGCTGTCGGTGGTGTTTTTTCCCGTGCCGCCGGCTGTGCCGACCGCTGAAAACAGCACCCTGGCGCTCGCCGGGCAACCACTCTTCGGCGCATCGGGGGCGGTCATGGCGGTGTTGATGCTCTACGCGGTCCATTACCCGCGCCACAAGGTGTACGTCATGGGAATCATTCCCGTTGAGGTCCGCTGGCTGGTGGGGTTGTTCGTTCTGTTCGACACTTATCCTGTGTGGCAACAGTTGATGGGACGCGGCCGGGAGGAAGATTTTGTGGCTCACGCCGCACATTTGGGGGGACTCCTTTATGGGTTCCTGTTTTGGAAGCTGGACCTGCGACACACTGTCTGGGACAGGATTGACAACCTGTTTTCGTGGTCTGAATTCACGAAGAAACGCCGCCAGCAGGCGATGTTGCGGAAAGGGCAGATCCGGGTCCATCGGCCCGAACCGGAATCCGACGCGTCACCGATGGATCGCGGGCCCGATGACAGCGCCGAGTTCAGCGACCGTGTCGACGAAGTGTTGAAGAAGATCTCGCTCCAGGGAGAAGCGTCGCTGTCGGCCGCCGAACGGGCCCTATTGGTCGAAGCCGCGGAGCGCTACAAAAGGCGGAAAGGAAATCCATGATTGCGGAACCCAAGGCGAAGATCCTCGAACGACTCCGGGCGAAAGTCGCGGCCGGCCGGCCGATCGTCGGCGGTGGGGCGGGGACGGGACTGTCGGCGAAGATGTCGGAGGTGGGCGGGATCGACCTGTTGGTGATCTACAACTCCGGACGGTTTCGCATGGGGGGACGCGGGTCGTTGGCCGGCATGCTCCCCTATGGCGATGCGAACGCCATTGTGATGGATATGGCTCGCGAGGTGTTGCCCGTCGTCAAACGGACACCCGTACTCGCTGGCGTGTGTGGAACCGATCCGTTTCGCCTGATGCCGGTCTTTCTGCGGGAAGTTCAAAACGCAGGATTCGCTGGCGTTCAGAACTTTCCCACGGTCGGATTATTCGACGGCAACATGCGGGTGAATCTCGAAGAGACGGGGATGGGATTCGGACTGGAGGTCGACATGATCCGACTCGCCGGCGACATGGGCCTGCTCACCACCCCCTACGCGTTCAATCCCGAAGAGGCGGCCGCGATGGCCGCGGCGGGATGCGATATCCTGATTCCGCACCTGGGGCTGACGACTAAGGGGATGATCGGAGCGCAGACCGCGGTCGATCTCGAGGAGGGGGCGCGGAGGGTGCAGGCGATGCGCGACGCGGCGGTGAGAATTCGCCCGGACCTGCTGGTGCTCTGTCACGGCGGGCCAATCGCCGAGCCGGCCGACGCCCAGTACATCCTCGATCATACCGAGGGGATTGTCGGTTTTTACGGTGCCAGTTCGATGGAACGGCTGCCGGTCGAGCCTGCTATTTCTGGGCGGGTTCGCGAGTTCACGGAAATGCGGTTCACTGGTCGCTAACGAAACATGGCCCAATTCAAACAGATCACGCTGGTGCGGCTGCCCCCTTCGACCGATCGCGATGCCGTCGCCGACATATTCGAAACGTACGAAGACCTCCCGAACCAGGTGGCGGGTGTTGTCGACGTTTCGTACGGTCCGTACTTCAGCCCCGAGGGGCTGCACAAAGGGTTTACGCACGCTGTGGTGCTGACGTTTGAAGACGAACCCGCCCGGGACGCCTACCTGGAGAATCGGGCCAGCGCCGCGGTGCGCGAGAAGGTTCTCGCGCAACTCGCTGGCGGACTGGCCGATCTGATCACCTTTGACTTCAAAGTCTGCAACCGGTTTCTGTACTGATTTCAACCCTTGGGAAGCAGGGCGGCGAGTTCGGCGTGGGGGCGGGGAATGACGTCCCCCATGATCAACTTGCCACCGAGCCGTTCGACGGTCGCTTTGCCGGTCTCGATCGCGGTCTGAACGGCGGCGACATCCCCCTTCACGACGATGGTCACGTAGGCGGCACCGATCTTCTCTTTGCCGACCACGGTGACGTTCGACGATTTCAGCATATCGTCGGTGGCGTGCAGGGCGGCGACCAGTCCTTGGGTTTCGAGCAGGCCGATCGCTTCTTGAGTACTCATGTGGTTCTCCAACGGAATGCGGTAGTCGTACAGGCCCAACAACGGGCTGAAAACAGGTTTGGAATCGGCGAGCTTGCGCACCACATCAAGCGGCGCGGGCAGCACAGTGACGGCAGCCAGACTCTTCATTCTCTCGGCGGCCGCCTTGCCCGCCTGAGCGGCGTGCATCACCTCGGCGGTCGTTCCGACCAACTTGATGCACTGCGCGGCACCGTCAGTGCTTTCAATCCCCA
>JAPLOC010000915.1 GCA_026692825.1 Planctomycetota bacterium
ATTCCATCGGTGGCGTGGTGGCCCTCAATGCCGCCCGGTTGCTGGCCGAGTCGGGCGAACTCGCCATCCACGGCGTCGCGATGCGTCCCAGCAGCCCTGCCGGCATGGGGCGATTGCCGGGCCGACTGGTGTTTCTGCTTCCGGGAAATCCCGTGTCGTGTCTGTGTGCCTACGACTTCTTCGCGGGGCGGGCGATCCGGGCACTTGCCGGCCAATCGAAAGAGTGGCCGTACCGTCGGATTCAGGTTCCCCTGGCACGCAAGCTGGTTTCCACGGTGGGCCGGGTCGATTACGCCCGTGTGAAACTCGACGCGGGACTCGCCGAGCCAATCGCGATCAGCGGCGCGTCGATTCTCAGTTCCACCACGCGCGCCGACGGCTTCGTGATCATTCCCGCCGACAGCGAAGGATCCCCACCGGGGGCGCTGGTGGACGTCTTCCTGTATTGAGAGAGTTCGCATGTCCGACCAGGATCAATTCCTTGAGGTCATCGATCGCGACGTGGCCGAGGCGCGGTTTCGCGCGGCGTTATCACTCGCACCGCTCGCGGTTGAAGAGATCCCGCTGACAGACGCGTTGGGCCGCGTGCTGGCCGACGATGTGATCGCCCGGGTGGATGTCCCCTCGTTCGATAGGTCCAACTACGATGGTTTCGCCATCCGGGCGAACGACACGTTTGGAGCGAGCGAACAGGCCCCCCGGCTGGTGCGTTTGAGGCCCGAATCACTCGACGCGGGCACCCCCGCTACAAGCGAAATCGCTCCGGGTGAAGCGGTCGCGATTTCCACGGGGGGCATGGTGCCGCGCGGTGCGGACGCGGTTGTGATGGTCGAACACTCCGAGTCACGCGACGGAATGCTGATGGTCCGGCGGGCTGTGACCCCCGGGTTTGGCATCGCATTCGCCGGCACCGACATCGCACGCGGGGAAACGGTGCTGCGCGCGGGAACCCGGCTGACCAGTCGCGAGACTGGTGTTCTGGCGGCGATAGGTGAGAGTCGGGTCGCAGTTCACCAGCGGCCGCGGGTCGCGATCATCTCCACCGGGAACGAGATCATCGCCCCGGGTGAACCGATGCGGCCGGCGGGCGTGTATGACTCCAACGCGCAAGTCCTCGCTGACGCCGTGCGGGAACAAGGGGGGACACCCAGATTCTGGGGCATCGTGCGCGATGAAGTCGCCGCCCTGCGGGGGATGCTGCACCAGGCGCTCGCCGAATCGGATGTCGTGCTGCTTTCGGGCGGAACCAGCAAGGGGCGAGGAGACCTATGTTATCGCGTCGTCGCCGAACTGAGCGATCCGGGCATTGTCGTCCATGGCGTGGCGCTCAAGCCGGGGAAGCCGCTTTGCCTCGCGGTGACGGCCGGCAAACCGGTCGCGATTCTCCCGGGGTTTCCCACGTCGGCGATTTTCACGTTCCACGAATTCATCGCCCCCGTCATTCGGATTCTGGGAGGCCACGCGGTCGAGCCGCGCGAAACGGTAACCGCCACCCTGGCCCTCAAAACGAATTCCGAAATCGGACGGACGGAATACCTGCTGGTGGGACTGGTGAAAACCGATCACGGCCTGTCCGCGTTTCCGATGGGAAAAGGGTCCGGGTCGGTCACGACATTCAGCCGGGCCGATGGATTTGTCACGATTCCCAGACACACCGAGATCGTCCCGGCGGGCGAACCAGTCGAAGTCCGGCTGATTGGTCGCGGACTGGAGATCGCCGACCTGATTGTCATCGGCAGTCATTGCGTCGGTCTCGATTTCCTGTTGTCGCAACTGCAACGGCGGGGAGTCACCTCGAAGTTGTTGACGGTCGGCAGCACCGCGGGGCTGACGGCCGCCAAACGAGGGGAATGTGACATCGCCGGCATTCATCTGATGGACCCCGCCACCGGCGAATACAACCGCCCATTCATTCCGGACGGGGTCGAATGGATCCAGGGTTATGGTCGCTCGCAGGGAATAGTCTTCCGTCCTGGCGACGACCGATTCGAGGGGAAAACGCTGGCGCAGATCGTCGATGAGATCATCGCGTGGGCGAAGACAGACGACTCCACCTGCGTCATGGTCAATCGCAACCAGGGGAGTGGCACGCGGATCCTCATCGACCGCCTGCTCGCCGGCGCTCGCCCCGCCGGCTACGCGATGCAGCCCAGCAACCACAACGCGGTCGTCGCCGCCGTCTCACAAAACCGGGCCGATTGGGGACTGGCGATCGAGTCGGTCGCAGCCGCTTCGGGACTGCGATTCCTACCCTACCAGCAGGAATGCTACGACTTCGCGATTCCCAAGTCGCGCAGCGGTCGGCCGGCGGTGCGGGCGTTTCTCGATCTGTTGGCCGACTCTGAAATCCGCCGGCATCTGGCGGCGATGGGCTTTCAGATCTCCTGAAATCCGTCACCGCGTCCACGCCAGCCAACGGCGAAACAGCGACTGGACGAACGGCGTCAATCGTGTCCGACTGTATGCGTCCGCGATCCGTTTGAGCGCCTCGGCTTGTGTTGGATAGGGGTGAATGGTCCTGCCGAGCGCCTTCAGTCCCAATCCATTCGTCATCGCGAGAGTGACTTCCGAGATCATTTCCCCCGCATGCGCCGCGACAATGGTGGCACCCACAATTCGGTCGGTCCCCCGGCGCACGTGGACCTTTACAAACCCCTCGGTCGCGTCGTCGAGAATCGCGCGATCCACATGCCGCATCTCCTGGCGGAACGTGTCGATCGCGATTCCTTGTTCACGGGCGGATTCTTCCGATAGACCCACTTGCGCCAATTCCGGATCGGTATACGTACACCAGGGAATATTGAGCGCGCTGGCTTTCGCTCTGCCGAAAAAGAGCGCGTTCTGGATCACGATCCGCGCCATCGCATCGGCCGCGTGGGTGAACTGAAACCGCGAACAGACGTCGCCGGCGGCGAAGATCCGCGAGTTGGTTGTTTGCAAGCGGTCGTTGACAACGATCCCTTTCCGGGCGTCAAACGCCACCCCTGCTTGCTCCAGTCCGATCCCCTCCACATTAGGAACACGACCGGCTCCAACCAGAATTTCATCCACGGTGATCTGTTCGACCTGCCCGGCGACCTGCAGCGTGAGTCCCTTTCCCTCCGATGACCGCACGACTGACGACACCGTCGCGTTCAAACGCAATTCCACACCGTCACGTGCCAGCGAGTCACGCACCACCGCGGCAGCATCGACATCGTCGTGCTGCAGCAGCCGGTCATGTTTGTCGATTAGTATCACGTGGGAACCGAACCGGGCGAACGCCTGCGCCAGTTCGCAGCCAATGGGGCCACCCCCCAAAATGGCCAGTCGCCTGGGGAGTTCCGTCAACGAGAAGACCGTTTCGTTCGTGAGAAAACCTGTCTCGTTGAGTCCGGGCAGATTGGGGCGCAAGGCCCGTGCGCCGGTGGCGATCACCGCGCGCTGAAATCGCAATGTGGCACCACCAACTTCCAATGTGCGTGGTCCGGTGAACCGTCCCTCTCCCTGAAAGACATCGACGCCACGCTCCCGATAGCGCATGGCCGAGTCGTTCGGACTGATGTCTGCCCGCAGCTTTCGCAGGCGTTCCATCACTTTGGGAAAGTCGACCCCCGTGTCAGCGGAGACGAGAACGCCCAGTTCGTTTGCTCGGCGGACCTCGGCTGCCGCTCGGGCCGCCCGAAGCATTGCCTTCGACGGAACACATCCGACGTTGAGACAGTCTCCCCCCATCAAGCCGCGTTCGACCAGCGCGACCCGCCCCCCCAAGCCGGCGGCCCCGATCGCCGAGATCAAGCCGGCGGTCCCAGCTCCCAAGACAACCAAGTTGTACCGTGAGGCGGGTTCGGGATTCACCCAGTCCGCGGGGTGGACGTTCGCCAACAATCGGCGGTTGTGTTCGTCATCAGGAAGCAGGGCGGGGTGCATCTGAGGAAGTATACATGAGTGAAGCCGACTTCACCCATCGCACCCGGGAATTGTTGGAAGCGTTTCGCAATTCTCCTCTTCATCCCTTTCATCCTGTCTAAGACTTCTTCCAATCCGCGATGTGTGGTCTTGCGGCTTGGACAATGGGGCAGACGGACGGAAAGAATTTAACAGGATGAAGAGGATGAAAGAAATGAACAGGATGGAATCTCTCGCCAATTCCACTCGCTGGATAACATCCAATTGCACTGATGACCCGTCCACCCAAAATAGCGGCGTGTGGTCCGTTTCCGGTGCCGCCGTCGGAATTCAGGACGTGTAAAGGCTACTTCACCTCGCACGATTCGATCGCCAGAACCGCGAACGCAGTCCCCGCGTTGGTGATGTAGTGCGCCCGGTCGGCATTCAGCGATCGGGTGAACCAGCGGCCCGATTCCCGTTGATTGGACTTCAGCCAGCGAATTCCCGCCAGAATCCGCCGATCGTCTGCGGGAACCCCCGCCTGACGCAAGACATAGATCACCAGTCCCGTGGCATAACCGTCACTTGGGCCTTTCGGATCGTTCGGGGTTCCGTCCAGACGGTTCCAATCTCCCAGCGACGGCAGGTTCCAGCCACCATCGTCGCGTTGTTTGGCAAACAGTTTCTTAATGGTCCGCTGACGTTGCGCATCGGTCATTAATCCTTCAAGCCGAACCGAACTCCACAGCAGCCACGCCTCGTGGTGCAGATTCGGGGGAGGATTCGCACGGAAGTAACCCCTCAGTTTCTCCACCCCGGCTTTCGCCGACGCACTCTCCGCATACCCTTCTGGGGCATAACCCAACCCCATGGCGGCGTAGACCGCGCCGAAGTACTCGTCGTACTCCATCGGCGGCAACTCATGCTTGTTCCAGTCCCAGACGCCGTCGGGCTGTTGAATGGTCCACATGCGGTCGAGCGCCTGGCGCGTCAAAGGATGGAGTTTGCCGGTGTTGCGAGCGTCGTCAAACGCCAATGTCGCGGCGGTCGCGACCACTTCCGAAACGCCTTCATCCCCCTCGGGCAGCCGATCGGGAGAAGTGGCGTCATCCCAGTGCGCGACGCGATTTTCGAAGAACATCCGCATTTTCAAAAACATGGGAGCATTGGCGTCTCCCAATGCTGGCCGGGCCATGAGAAAGGGATACGACGTGTGACAACTCCCGCACCGCTGCTCGTTGGTCCAGGCCACGACCGCTCCATCCAGGAACTCACCGGCCTTTTCTGGCGAATACGTCTTTGCGATCGGTTCCCGCGCCGAGTTCTTGGCCGGTTTTGGAATCGCCGCCGGTTCGGTGGCCAGCGCCGTCCACGCCAGCAGCGTGATTGCCAACAACGATGCACAAGTGCGCGACATCATGGACTCCTGCGGGAAACGCAAGGGAGAGGTCTGGTTCAACGAATGAGATTGCGATCAATCTCCCAGAGGGACATTCTGACAGAAATTGGCTGGAATGGCGGTCACAGGATCGTAAACACCCGGCAAGCCGTCCGTCGCGAACTGAGTTGAACTCCAACGGGGCTTCGCCTCTTCGCCGGTACTCTCGCCATTCCGTTTCCTGACGGCCGCTTGACCCCCCGGATTGAGAGTCGTATTTTCCCGTGGTCCAAGTTTTTTGTGAAACCGATCGATTTTCCCGCCGCCGCTCCCATGCCCGAACCCATCGATTGTCCCTATTGTTTCGCCCGAGTTCTTCCAATGACCGGGGGAATCTGTCCGCAATGCCGTAACGACACGACGATCATCCCTCTCGAATCTTTGGAAATGACCCGGATCTGCATCACCGAGCAATGTGTCATTCCCAAAGTCTGCGCCACCTGCGGGCTTCCGACCAGCCGGGTTGTCACGTTCAAACGTCGGCGGCCGAGTCCGCAGAATGACGATGATTCGTCGGTCATTTGGTACCTGGGTTTTGGTATCATCGGTCTGCTCTTTTCCGCGCTGTTTCGCCGGGCGAATTCGAGCAGAGTGCGAATTCAGGTTCCACACTGCCGGCAATGTCATGCCGAAAAGCCGCTCGAACCGCGATCCGTCGCCTTCGATGAACTCCTGATGGATTTCGTGGTCCATCGGGAGTTCGCGAAACAATTCGACGCCGTGAATGGCTTATAAGGGCGGATTCCCGGATGATGGCCTTCATTCCCACAGCCGTCAGGACGGTCGATCCCACGACCAATAGCACACCCTCTCGTCCCTTTGCGCTCCCCCATGCCTTCCATCACCCTGTTTGATCAAACCACCCGCGCGACGGCGCAGATTCTTCCGGAAGCCGGGTTCAACTGCCATTCGTTGAAAATCCCCTGCTTCGGCAAGAGCGTGGAGATTCTCGACACAGAACCCGAATTCGGCACCCCTGCCTCTTCTCCCACGCGGAGCGGTATTCCGCTGCTGTTTCCGTTCCCCAATCGAATTCGCGAGGGGAGATTCCACTGCCAGAATCGCGACTGGCAACTGCGGCATTCCCGCGTCGACCCGAACGGCAATTCCATTCATGGCTATGTCATGAACCGCGCCTGGCGGGTGACGAAGCAGACCGCCGACACGTTGATTGGCGAGTTCCATCTGGGACGAGACTACCCCGAAGTGCGCGAAGACTGGCCCGCCGATTTTTTGATCGAAGCGTGTTACCACCTCGCCGACTCGGTTCTGCGCTGCGATCTCCGCATCGTCAACACCGACCGGGTTCCGCTCCCTTGGGGGTTCGGGACGCACACCTATTTTCGGATTCCACTCGCCCCAGGGGGTTGCACCGGCGATGTGCTGATTCAGGCACCCGTCAGCGATTTGTGGGAACTGGCGGATTCTCTGCCCACGGGCCGACGGCTCGCCATTCCGCCCGAGGTGGACTTGAGGGAAGGTCTCACACTCGCGGGCTTGAAGCTCGATCATGTGTTTGGCGGGCTGAAATCGCGTGGGGGCAGAACGGAGACCACCGTGATGGATCCCGCCGCCGGCTTGCAGGTCACTCAGTCGTTCGGTCCCGAATTCCGGGAGCTGGTGGTCTTCACCCCTCCCCACGGGAGATCCGTCTGTCTCGAACCGTACACCTGTGTCACCGACGCGATCAATCTCGAGGCGCGCGGCATTGACGCGGGCTGGCGCGAACTTCCTCCTGGAGGCCAGGCGCGACTCTGGTTTGAAATCACCGCGGGTCCGGTCCTCGCGTAGTGCCACGGGAAGACTGGGCGTTGACTCGGCACAATGAAATTGCGACATGTCGACTGGACAGCGCCTGCCACGAAGCGGACGACGGTTAGCATTTCCCAACGGGCGCGGCTCCATCAAAATGTCACAACGCGAACCGCGCGGAGTATAAGCCCTTACTTCATCGCCGGTATCGCGTCGGAGGACACTACGTCGTCCCCACGAATTCCACCGTGACGGTATCCGCCAGAAACCGTCCCGCGCGTGTCAGTCGGTAACCATCCTCCGTCGCCGCGATCAATCCCCGCTGGCAGAGTCGGTCCCACGCCGGTCCTCCCAATTCGTCCAGACTGAAACCGTGGTCGCGGGCGAATTCGTCGCGAGACACCCCCCGGTTGCGGCGCAGGCCGACGATCAGCGCTTCGCGAGCCCGGTCCTCCGCAGTCAGCTCTTCGCGATATCCGATGGGGGATTCTCCCGCCTCCACCTTCGCCAGCCAACTCGTGGTGCTGCGATGTCCGATCTCGCGCACTCCCGCGATGTAACGCGCCGCTCCCGGTCCGAACGCGAAACATGGGTGGCCCGCCCAGTAGGTTTCGTTATGCCGACACTCGCGCGCGGGCCGCGCGAAGTTGGAGAGTTCGTATTGCCCGAAGCCGGCCGCCGGGAGCTGGTCCATCGCCAGCGCATACATCTCGTATTCCAGATCCTCCGGGGCGGGAGACAATTCCCCTTTGGATCGGCGAGTCCAAAACGTCGTCCCTTTTTCGAAGGTCAGACCGTACGTGGAGACGTGAGCCGGTCGTAACGCGATCGCGCGATCCAACGTTTTGCGCCAGCTCTCCAAAGTCTGCCCGGGAACACCAAAAATCAGGTCGAGCGCCACATTCGGGATCGAACACGACAGATGCTCGACCACGCGTTCGACTTCCTCCGCCCGATGATCGCGCTCGAGTCGTAGGAGGACCGCGTCATCGAACGACTGCACGCCGAGGCTGATCCGATTCACGCCGAGCCGGGCGAGAACGTTCACGCGGTCGCTCTCCAAAAGATCCCGTGGATTCGCCTCCACCGAGAACTCGGCATCGTGCGCGAGGTCGAACCACGTACGCAATAGTTTAAGAAACCGCTCAAGCTGACCGGGGGCAAGATGTGTGGGTGTCCCCCCACCCAGAAACAGCGTGTCGACGGAACGGGGCGTTTCCAGTGTCGCCAGTTCCCGCTCCATCGCCGACAGATAGCGTTCGATCAGGTCGTCCCGTCCCGCGACCAGCGTGAAATCGCAATATCCGCACCGGTGCCGGCAAAACGGGACGTGAATGTAAGCCGACCGCGGCGCGCGAAACGGGGCGAGGGGCTCTACAGGCACGGTGTCAACAATCGCTGGGGAATCGCCGGTTCGTTCAGTCATCCTCGGCGTTTCGGCTGGCGAAAACGGGGGCCAGCAGATTGTCGACGGGGGCGAAATCGTCCGTCAGTTCAATCCCTCGCGAAAGTTGCAGCAGCGCGGGCATCTCTCCCGAATCGACCAGAGTCTCGCCGTCGGCCGATCTCTCGGTCGAGGCGAACGGCTTGTTGTGCCAGTACGAACCGCTCTCAAACAAACCGTCAAACGAGAGGCGTTTGAGTGAACAGGCGACGACAAACGTGTCGCGCAATTCGCCCGGCTCATTCTCGTTGTCATTGCTGGTGAAGACATAGACATAAAAACCGCCCCAGCGGTTCGCTGTTCGACAGGGTCTGCAGCGACCGGACCGCATGCGCGAACGGGTTGTTCCCTGGGACCGACTGGATCAGTTTGTCGCGCGTCGCGTCGTCCATTACGCCTCGATACCCCACGGTGTATTCGTGGTCGTCCCGTCGGCGGATCTGCAACTGGGGGTTGAGGCTTGATGAATACCACAGGTTGGGATCGACGACCTCGGGAAAGATTCCCTCGGGAAGCGGATCGAGCAGTCCAATCCCCGCG
>JAPLOC010000916.1 GCA_026692825.1 Planctomycetota bacterium
GCGTTGCCGATAAACCAGCTCGGCTGAATTGCCGAGATCAAAACGTTTTTCAGAACAATCTGCTGATTGCTCGGCAACGTAACGATCGCGTCGGAGCCCGACTGTGTCAGTACCAGCGAGCCAAAGTCGGTGATGACACCAGGTGCGAGCGCGTTGCCGATCGTGGAATTGAACGCGATCAGATCGATGCGGTCACTTTCGGAGGGAGTCCAATCATTGATGACATCGACCGAACCGACGTCGGCGAGGAACACGAACGTGTCCGTACCGGTCCCGCCATAGAGCTGGTCATTGCCCAGACCGCCATAAATGACGTCATTTCCGGCGTCGCCGTTGACGGTATCATTCCCTTGCCCTCCATGGACAGTGTCGTTGCCATTCCCGCCGGAAACGAAATCATTCCCCGTGTTTCCCTGCACGTAGATGTCATTGCCATCGTCGCCATACACCGAGTCATTGCCGTCATTCCCTTCGACGACCAAGTCGTCTCCTTCATTTCCATGCACGATGTCGTCGCCGGTCCCACCGTAGACGTAGTCATTCCCCTGGCCACCATTGACGTTGTCGTTGCCGTCATCACCCGCCACCAGCGGGTCGTCTCCCTTGCCGCCGGCCACCGTATCATTCCCCGCGCCACCCGAGACAGAGTCGTTGCCCACATTGCCGTTCAGATCGTCGTTCCCGGCGTCGCCGGTGATGGTATCATTGCCGTCGAGTCCAGAGATGGTGTCGGCCGAATTGGTCCCTTTCAGAACATCGTTCCCGTTGGTTCCAACAATCGACGCGAGGAGTACTCTCGGCTCAAGCGATTGCACCTGCGCCGAAATCGGGCTGGCGGCTCGTCTCCGCCGCGTCTTGCGAATTCGAATGGTGCCATTGCGGAGGGAATTGAGCCAGGAGCGGATGGGGCTGAGCATGGGTGGGCCTTCTTGGGGAAACGAGCAACAAACGGGAAACTAAGGGACAAGTCAACAACAACAGCCGGCGGGCCGGCCGAACCCGGAACCGGTCACGTCCACCGTTGGGAATGAGGGAAAAGACGGAAACAGTCAGAGACACAGTAATCAAGGTTCACTAAGATCTGATGTCCGCGCTCAAACCGGGGCACCGAGAGGGCGAAGCTTTTGCTGAGCCGCCAGTGTGCTTTCGAGTGCAAAACGACGTTCTCCGGGCAGCCGTCGACCCACGTTCTCTCGGAAACCGCCGCTGGTTGCGCGGTGGTCCAAACGCGTATCTGGGGCGTCCACGACATCGATTTCAATTCGACAACACAGTTCAGTTGGATGCCGAGCGCTGCCCAAAGGGCGGTGCTGGGCGGTTGATCGCACAGCGGCGGCTCACGAGGACGTTCGCCCTCCCGTCGCGTCGGATTTTGTTTATTCACGCGGTTTGGTTGGCGGTTACGCATTGGGACCTCGCGGCCTGCGAATACTCGACGTAGCGGAATCTGCCGACCAGCCGGGCACGCGTTCCTTCCGGAATCACTGTGAATCTCAGCAACGTCTGATCGATTTCCCGAAGCGTCGGCTCATGCGCGTTGGCGAGACCGTTCGTCGAATCATCGCAGAACCCCAGCGCCTTGACTGTGATTGTGACGTTTGGACTGAATTCCCAACCAATCACCTCCGCTAGGTTGAGCGAGTCTCCGCCGGGGGTTTGGACATCCACTGCGGAGACCAGCCCCGCCTGGAGCGTGGATCCGGGCGGGGTCGTCAGCAGCAAAGTAATCGCGAACGGCAATGTAAGGAACCGGCAAATGTCACGAATCAACGGAATCACGGCGAAGCCTCACCAATCAGGACTCAACTTCGGATCGACGGCGGCTGCCGCAGCACATCCCAAGTGATATTCCCGCTTCGATCGCAGATTCCGTACAAATTCCGTATGCAAACACGATTTTCTTCAATTCTTTTTGACGGCACATCCACGCCCCATTGGCTGCTCGTGACCTAATCGCAGTCATTCGCGACTTCATGCGCTAGCAGAACATTGCGGGCTTCGCCCTCTTGAGTACCCGAACGGGTGCTCAGACGCTGGACGCAAAAGCGGACCGCCGACTTTCGGCGACCTCGTACGGAAAGGCGTAAAAATACGGTAGCAGTTTGCGCGAGCCGAGAAAACCCGTCACTCCTGGTCAACCATCCCTGACCTCAGTTCCTGCAACATTTTTTCAAATCGATTGATGTGAACCGGTTCCGGTTTAAGTTGCAGGCCCAACTGAATGGCTGCGATCGCATCTTCGATACGTCCGAGTCCCTGAAGTGCCTCTCCTCTATGCAGATGTGCACTTGCTTTCGTGTCATTCAATGCGATTGCGGTGTCAAATGACGACAGTGCGGCATTGAAATCACGCCAACTCAATTCGATGACACCACGATTCAGGTACGCAGACTGATGCTTCGGATCGAGTTTGATCGTCGCCTCATTCGCCCTCCACGCCTCGTCGACCCGGTTCAGCGCATACAATACGACGGCTATCTTGTTCTGAGCGGCGACATTCTTTGGCTCCAGTTGCATCACTTGGTCGAACTCAATAAGCGCCTCCTCGTAGCGTTTGAGTACTTGAAGAGCGTCACCGAACTGATAATGTACACGAGCGTCAACCCAGTCCAACTCGAGTGACCTACGGAAAGAATTCACCGATTCGTTCCGTAGTCCTTGTTCGACGAGACATAGCGCCTTGTAGTAGTGTGTGACAGCGCACTCTGAATCCAACTTTAAGGCTGTATCGATTGACTCATTTGCGGCCGCCAGTTCCCGGTTTTCTCGCAACGCGTTTCCCATTTGGCTGTACACAAGCGCTCTCTGATTATCGAGTCGCAGCGTTCGCCGATACTCCACTATCGCGTCCGCTGTGCGCCCCGTCTCCTGAAAACGGCGAGCCAGATGGAAATGTGAATACCACCGACTCGGCCGCAAAGCGACAGCAACAGTCAAGTACCGGAGAGATTCCGGATCTCTCGTTCGCCCACCTCCGGGCGAAGCGACACTCAGATTTCCCAGCAAGTGATTTGTCCAATAGTCATCGGGATGCGACACCCATGCATTGACAAGGAGTTGCCGGGCGCGTTCACCCTGACCAAATTCAAGCAAGAGTTTTGCGGCCAGAACAGTGGTGATCGCAGCCTGCTCACGAAACTCTGGATCCGAAGCGATTAGTCCCAATTGTCGCGAGATTTCTCTTGAGTCGCCATTGCGAAGAGTGTCACGAACTTTGACTCGCCACGGATCATGATCAAGAGCGTTCGCCAGGTCCAGAACACGAATCCACGACGAATCAATTTGCCCACTGACTAGCTGCCGACGGAGAAGCGCCCACTCCACAAGTGCCTCGATCACGTCATTCGACTCGCGTGTTTTCGCGAGTGACGCGGCGGCGTCGGCGAAGTTGCCGGAGTCGATGTCGACTCCGGCAGCATCGAACACTCGACGATACATCCCATCGGTGCTTTTACGCCGAACACTCGAATCCCGCTCGTTTCTGACATCCTCAATTGCTGGTATTAATGACGCCACCCGTGTTACTTTCTCCAATCTGCCGGTCAACGCTTTTAACTGAGTGTGCGACGGTGTGTTCGCGTCAGGCGTGAGTTCCTGAATTCGTCGTACAGAGAGTTGCGCACGGTCGATCCACGTTGGAAGCTCCGCGAGCGACGCATGCTCCGCTTCGGCCGTGTCGTACTCAAGCGACGACAACAGAGATTCCACCTCGATCACCTTTTGTTCACGTCGGCGCGAGAACATGTCCCAGCCGACGGAAACCACCGCGATTAGAGCCAATAGTGAAATCGCAAATACGGCCAGAAGTCTGGTTCGCTTCCTCCGCTCCTGAGACGCCACTCGCAACTGCTGCGTTTCGATTGCCATTTTTCGCATGTCCTCCTGCCTGGACGTTCTGTGTTGGGCAACTGCCTGTAGCAATTCGCCAGCATCCTTCGGTCGCAGATGTGGTACCGGATCCAGACATGCCAGGCACAGTGCGCGCAGGATATTTCCAATGTCAGACTCACCGATCCGTTGTCGAGCGGCACACAGGTCTTCTCTACGACCGTTTTCAGTGACATGGTCACGGTCGAACGGCGGTGTGCCGGTGATGATCTCGCACAGTATCGCTCCCAGCGAAAATACGTCAGCTCGCTCTGTCACCAGATGGGCATCCCCAATCCACTGTTCCGGGGGCATGTATGCGGGCGTTCCCATCACGTCTCCCGCCGCAGTATCTCCTGTCGAGCCAAGATGGCCCGCGTGTCTGTCGCTGAGTTCGGAGTCTGTGTTCCCAACGTCAGTCCCCGGTGAGGCAGGGTGGTCGCGACACTCTTCAAACGTACCACGGCCAGGGGCGAGGATCTTCGCAAGCCCCCAATCCATCACTTGGACTTCACCGTACGGGCCGATCATGATATTGCCCGGTTTGAGATCCCGATGGACAACGCCACGCGAATGCGCGAACGAAACGGCTTCGCACACTTTCTCAAAGTGCAACAGCAACTCCTCCCGACTGTCGCTTGGATCCGACCGTTCATCAAGAACTCGCCCGAGCGTCTTCCCGCTCACCAGTTTCATTGCGAGAAATGGCCTGGGACCGATTGTTCCGGTGTCGTACACCGGAACAACGCCCGGGTGTTGGAGCTGCGCTGCGACCTGCGACTCCGCTACAAAACGGGCCACAATTCGTGGATTGTCAGAATGCTTTGTGAGCAACAGTTTGATTGCCACGTTACGCATCAGGAGCCGGTCGTAGGCCACGAGAATCGCCCCCATTCCTCCACGGGCGATTTCTCCCGCGAATTCGTACCTCGAGCCTTTTTCGTCTGAATCCGGCATTTCCGGCGACGTTGCGTCTGGTATATGTGGTCTCGGTGCAGCATGCGTGAGTTCTGAGGCGCGCGGAGTTAAAGCGTTCAACGGCAAGGACATGATTTCGTTTCTCGGGAGATGGGTAAATCCAAAACGGGGACACCTGCCAGCGCGGTGTTGTCAAGTGTTGTCCAACGGAGTGAACAATTGTTGGCAGCTTAGTCTTGGTCGGCGGGCAACATGCGAAAGTTGCCAAATTCCTCCAGGATTGCGAGTGACGCCTCGAGCGATCCTCTACGATCAGTGTTGTGTTCAGCCGCGATAAGCGCGGAGCGGATGGCCTGCGCCGCCTCAGAAAGGCGACCATTTTCAAGCATCACGTCTGCGAGCCATTCATTCGCCAGTCTTAAATGGGGATCGAAGGATATCACTTCGCGAAGTTGTGACTCGGCAACCGTGAAGTTCCCTGCCAGGTATTCGGCACGGGCAAGCAAAAGGCGCGTTCGAACACAATCGTCAGCGTTTGTAAGTCGCTGTCGCAGGGCGTCTCGGATAGTTTGCGCCAGGCGGATGTCTGCATTGAGTAGCGTGCGACAAGTGCAGTACAGGGGGTTGTACCCGTCGACGCGGCGGCTTCGGTAGTCAGAGCGGCTGTTTGAGACCATGTGCGGCATTCCGAATAGAATCTCTCCTTTGGGTGTTAGAAAACAGAGATGCGTCGGTTGGATGTCAGTAATGACTTCATACAACGCGTCCAATCCACCGGAATCGTCGTCGGTTGTCAGCAGAAGCAGGCCGTAGTCGCACTGAAGCCTCCGTAGTGCCAACTCTCGTTTCAGGTTCGACCTAAGTGCGCGCGAGGCCGCACTCGTGCGCCCGCTGATCGAAAGTGATTGGGCTTGGTGGGAAACGGACTTTATTTCGTATTTCAGTCTGCGGATCGACTCCCGCAGAAGCGGAGCCGCGTCGTGCGGTCGTTTGTGAATGTGAAGCAGGCGGCCCAATGTGCGGTATGCATTCCATCGGTCGGGACGAACTGCGAGCGCCGATGATGCAAACCGTAAGCGGTCCGCTTCTACGATTTCAACCAAATCCGAATGGGCCAGTTCCAAGGCGGCTAGTTCGCGGTTGATTGTGGAATTTTCGGGATGCATATCCCACGCCCGCAGTAAAACTATGCGGGCATCATACCGGTCACTTATTTGCACAAGCCCCTGCGCGATAGCCAGTTGCACAGCCACCGGCTGTCGCGTAAGCTCGGTGTAATTTGTCGCATTCATAATGTTTGTCAGTGTGGTTCTTGGGTTGGGGGACTCCAGGTAAGCTCGGAGCTTGGTACGCCACACGTCAGGATCGACTTTGTCAGCAAGTGCGATTACACTTTTCCTTGCGGGGAGGTCCGGATTGTTGTCATTGGCGTAGCGAAGTTGGGCCCAATCAAAAAGCGCCGCTGCTAGTTCGGCAGGCGCTGCACCCACAAGATAGTGTCCGGGGAAGCCGTCTGCGGTGAATTGTTCAGAATCGATGTCGAATCTCGAGAATATTTCAAAATAGCGCTGATCTAAGTCCCCGATATCAATGGGACTGCTGATTTCACCACGAATGTCGTGTAATTCCGATAGCAGATGGGCCGTACGTTCGATGCTCCGAATTCGTTCACGAACATCGGCAATCTGTCGCTTTACGGGTAAGCTGTTTGAGGAATCGGACGCTGCGGTCGCTTGATCCAGCAATACCGACGCCCGTGCGAGGCCCGTTGGTGAGCGCAATCGGGACTCAGACGCGATTAACGAGAGTTCCGAGTTGGCAGCGGCCAGCAAACTATCGACCCGAGTCTGATCAGCCAGTCTTTCCCGCGACGCTGCTGATTGCACAAATCCCGACACTGTCAGAGACAGTGTCACAAGAGTACAGATTCCAGCGGTAATCCGCTGACGCCGTTTCCATTCGCGGGCCCGAATGTTCGCCCCAGCCCGGTTCGTTTCCACTTCGCGCAATCGTGACTCCATGGAATCCCGATATTCTTTCAATAGTTTCGCGACGGCTTCTCCATCCGCGGGCCGGAGTTCGGCTGGAACTACCAGACATGACTCCGCGATCGACTTCAGGATCGCGTCGGCGTCGCATTCCCGAAGTCGGTTTACGGACACCTCTAAATCGCTTGCACGCGCATTCTTGTGAAGTCGTCCGGTATGATAGGGAGGTTGCCCGATCAGCAGCTCACACAGAATCGCTCCCAAGCTGAACACGTCTGTCCTTGCCTGAGCCGGTTCGTTTTCTCCCAGATACTGTTCCGGTGCCATATACGCCAGCGCCGCGCTGGCATTAAGGGGTCGCGGCGGGGGCGCGGCAGACGGGCCTGGGTTGTGGTACTGTGATTCACGTTGAAACGCGGCCACGCTGCTTACAAATTCGGTCGGCGTCGCTCGTAGGTTGGACGATCTCGTGGCACAACTCCAGTCGATGACCACCACCTCGCCGAAATCTCCGATCAGGACATTTCTCGGTGTCAGGTGTCCATGGATCATCCCTGTGGAGTGCGCGTACGCGATCGCGTCGACGAGTTTGTAGATCACGGACAGCAGGTGGTCCAGGTTGTCTCTGGGGCTGGTTCGCGATCGAAAATGGTCCGCCAGCGTTTTTCCCTGCACATATTTCATCGCAAAAAAGGGTCTGTCGCGGATTGTGCCCATGTCGTATACCGAAATGACGTTGGGGTGCTGCAACGAAGCTGTGACCTGGCCCTCTGTTCGCAGTCGGGGGGCCAAGTGCGGTATCGCCAAGTGCTTTTTCAGAAGAATTTTGAGTGCGACAAGTCGGCCAAGGACTTGGTCGCGAGCCAGGAGCATCGCCCCCAGTTCGCCACGCGACAATTCACCCAAAAACTCGTAACGCCGATCGCCCGGATCCAGATGTGGAATTTCGGTAGAGTCACGATCGCAGGGAATATTTGCCGCCAGCGGATCGATTGTCAATTGGATTCGGCGGTCGACCGAAGCCATCGTGGCGAGGTCGGTCGGAATGCCGTCTGGTTGTCTGAACTCGGAGCGTTCGGACACGGCCCGCAGGCACGCCTCAAGTAAGTCCATATCCTGGGCTGGAATCTGCGACTCAATCTCCGCGATGTCCAGTGAATCATCGGCGCTTCGCACGTTCGGTACTCCAGTTGCGAAATCTGATTCGCAGACGGGCTGTTTGTTCCGGTGAGAGACGACTCAATCAGACGCTGGCCTGTTTCCACGCGGATTCGCAATTCGGGCCAGGCATTCCATCAGTGCGCGGCACTCTCTCTCCACTTCACCCGGCGTACCAGGAAGGTGAATTTCCACAACCTTCCTGAGTAACTTGTGAAACTCCACGAGTACTTTCTCTTTGTCTCTTGAAATTTGCTTTGGTGTCTCGCCCAGAATCAGTGCGATCTCTTGAATTGGTAGCTTGTCATCGAAGTACAAACGAAGAACTTCAACTCGACGTTCAGCATCTGGATTGTTGTTGGCACTCTCTTTGAGTCGCTGTCGCGTTTCACGGACGATCATCAATGCCCACGCCTGGTCGAAGTACGCTGACGCAGTCGCTTCGTCACTGGCACAATTCTCCAATTCGGACGCGGTGGGGGACGTCTGCCAACCGCGTCGCTGAAGTTGACGTTCTTCAATCCGTCGTGACACGTTGATACAGACCCCCGCCAGAAACGAACGAAATCCTCCCCACTCGGGATCGGCACGCTGAAGTGCCCCGTGATCCTTGTAACACGCGACAAATACGTCCTGCACCGCGTCATCAATGTAATTTCTGTGTCGGCCCGTTCTCCATTTTCCTTGGAAATACTGCCGTACGATCGGTTCGTAGCGAAGTGCGAACACTTCCCTGGAGCGCGCATCACCAGCAGCGGCACCGCGGATCATGTTCCATGAAGTTTCGTCACCAGTCATTGCGAGATCCCCTCGGGTAAATCACTGAACCACACGCCCGGTTCCCGAAAGGTCAGTCTAGCGGGCGGTGGGACCAGTTGCCAGTACGAAATTCTCATGTTTGTGCCCGAAAGTGGACGCTGGTTGGACGTGGAATGTAACGCAGAAAACAGCCAGATACGACAGGTTCCAGTTTCACCCGGAGCGCGACACTGCCGAGAAACGCGTCTTGTCCCGGGATCCGCAACAACATCCGAGCGTTGTCGCGCATCCTCTCTCCCGGAGAGCGGCGGATGGCGTTCCGTAAGTGACCGGTAGATCCATCTGCCCCAGTGCCGACGCCGGGCGGCATCTGCCTTCGGGGGAGGGGCGAGAAGGGTTCGCCTTCGGAATTGTGAGTGGCAAACTACCGCGCTACCACATTCACGGTGCCACGAGTCCCACTTTGCGATCGGTCGATCGCAGAAATGGCTCGGCGGGAAGGCCGGTACTCGGGGTTGGGCCTCCCGAGCTGTCAGTGGTGTCGGATTGAAATAGCTTGCGGCGCGTCGTTGGCAGATTGCTCAACGTTTGTCGGCGCACAGAGGGGCTACTTTCGTCCTCCGAGGCCAGCAAACCAGGCGACGGTGGATTTTGAAAGGCATGGCACCAATGTCCAACAATTCAGTCAGGCGGAATACTCAGTACCTGTCCAAAATCAATTTCGTGGTTTGAGACAAAAGTCCGTGATCGCAAGCGGGCGCGTTTGGAGTGTGGGGCTTATTCCGGCCGTTACTTCATCCTCCCTCGACGTGCGGAGGACGGTCATGAACTCATGGAACGCATTGGCCATTCCTCAAAAACAAACGCCCGCTTGAATACCAAAATCGGCGGCGTTTCCGGTGGCAGCGTCAGTTGACACTCGCACGGCCGACTCCCGTTGGTCGCTGGCCGTGGCACCCTTCTGCAATTGTATACATTCGAACAACGGCCCGGTTTCACGCGACTCTGGGTGCCACAGGCGGCGACTCAGGCGTACCAGGGGAATTCACCAAACGCCTGCCACAGCGCATGTCGCCTCAAAACCCCTTTGTTTTTTTGATTTTTTCGTGTGTTTCGTGCCTTTCGTGGTTCCCCATCTCTGCTCACACCGTGAGCGAGCGATTTGAGGCTGTGCCGGGCGATTTCGTATCTGCGATGACCGAGCCCGTTGTTTGTTCGTGGTTTGACGGACAATCGGAACCGCGAAAGGCACGAAACACACGAAAGGCATACACAAAAGCAACCGCCCCCTTGCATACCAAAATCGGCGGCGTTTCCGGTGGCAGCGTCAGTTGACGCTCGCACGGCCGAGTCGCGTTGGTCGCTGGCCGTGGCACCCTCATCCGGCCGGCCGAGTCGCGTTGGTCGCTGGCCGTGGCACCCTCATCCGGCCTGTCGGACCCTTCTCCCCGAAAGCGCGCAGAAGGATCCGATTCAGGTCACCACGCCAAAATCCCCCGCTCTTTCCGCGCACGGTTTCATTCGGCAGGTTGGCTACCACCGAAGCGGGAGTACTGCGGGATTAGTCTCGTTCGTGGGGTCAAACGACGGATCGCGTTTACCGACCTAACCGCCGGCTGCGCCGTCGGGCGCGACGCCGCAGGAGCGTCGTCGCGACATAACGGGCGTCGTCGCGACATGGGACAATGTGGCGGACGGCGTTCCTACGACGCCGCGGTCTGGACTCTCGGCGGCAGAGTCGAGTGGAGACAGATTGAAACGCCGTATCGGATATTTCATCAAGGACGGAAACTTGCCCGTCGCGGGAACTACTTGTCTCGGTACTCCCCGTGACATGTCTTGCACGACTTGCTCACCCGGTCCAGAGCCTGATTCGCCCGCATCGTCGTCTCTTTCGAATCGGGGCTTTTCGCGAGTTGCTCGAGTTCAACCCGTAACGCGTCCGCCGCCTGCTCGGCGGTTTTAAGCTGTCCCTGAAAACCGGATCCTTGGCGTTCCGAATCCGAGTTGCGTGACAGTTCCCGATAGGCTTCGAGCAACTGAACGGCGATCTCCGGCGGTGCGGTGCGCGCATCGTTGGTATTCTTCCATTCCCGCTTCGCCAGCCCCTTCAGTTCGTCGTGGAGACGATCAATTCCCAGCATCGCTTCCACCAGAGACGGGGCGGGTACGGATTCCGGAAAGACGGCGGGCAGTTCTTTTGTCTCGGCGACAGTCGGGATCGCCAGTTCCCGCACGTCGCGATACAGACCGCGGTAGGCGGGATCCGTCCCCGCTATTTTCAACCACGCCTCCGCTTCGGGACGTGACCAGTTATTTCGGGCGATCGCACAGGCGGCGGCGGCGGCCGGCCCCCGGTGCTTGCCATGGTGACAATGGATGAACACCGGCCCGGGGAGTTCGCGGACCGCCTTGATCATGATCGGAAGTTTGTCCCGCCGCAGCCCGTCGTACCCGATCGGAAGATGGACATACCGTATTCCCAGTTTGCGGGCGGCTTCCACAGGGGGCGGTGTGCCATCGACCGAGATGATTGTGCGGACCCCCATGTCTCGCAACGCATCCAGGCCCGCTTCCCCATCGGGCTGGCCCCCGCTGTAAAGACCTGGAGCGAGTCGAAACAGGTTTTCAATCGTCGGCGATTCGAGTTTTTCGACTCCCGCGACGCCGTGTTCCGTCACCGGAGCACGTTTTTCGGTGTCAACCGGTTTCTCGGTCCCGTCGAGAATTCGTCGGGGAGCGGAACCTGAACCGCGCACAACATCCCGAGCGACGTGGTCGCGCGTCTCAATGGAAGAGGGTCACGGGGAGACATCATGGAAGGAACGCGGAAGAAAAACTCGGCGTGCGAACGAACACGGTCCATTTCACGCGGTAGAACAGGAGCTGTTGACGCGGAGCCGCGCCCGTCAGGAAACGGTGGCCGACCAAGGTTTCCTACAAAACAGAGATCCTACCGTCGACACAATTTGTTTGCCGTCAGACTGCGAACTTTTCCGGAAAACGTCGGCGGAGATCGCAGTCCCCGGGGAATTCCCGCGGCGCGTCTCGTGACACCGTCCATGCGTTGCGGTACAACCGATTGGCGTGGCTGGCGGATTCCGTTCGCGGAAACCGGACATTCCGAACATCCCATTGGAGAGAATCCCGAATCATGGACATGAACTCTGTCATTGACGAGTACCTGGCTGGCACCGCGAAACTCCGGGAAGCGACCGCCGGCCTGTCGCACGAACAGCAGCGAACTCGCCCGGTCGCGGGAAAGTGGAGCATTCTGGAAGTGGTCGCCCATCTGGCTGACTTTGAACCGGTTTATGCCGACCGCATGAAGCGGGTGATCGCCGAGGAGACCCCGGCATTGATGTCGGGAGATCCGGACCTGTTCGCCGCCAAGCTGGCGTACCACGCGCGCGATCTCGACGAAGAGCTGCGGTTGATCGACGCGGTCCGCGGGCAGATGGCCCGGATTCTGCGTCAGGTCGATCCCGCCGCCTGGTCACGCGCCGGCAAGCACAGCACCGATGGTCTGATTTCGCTGCAAACACTGCTGACCCGCATCACCAATCACATTCCGCACCACCTGCCGTTCATTGTGGAAAAGCGAAAGGCGATGGGAGTCTGAATCCATCATGAAGTCAAGCTACCTGGTCTTGTGCTGTGCGGTCCTCGGGGGATGTCTGGGATATCTGGCGTTTTTCTGGTTGGTGGGACAAGGCTTGTACGGGCTGGTCCTCCCCGGCGGAGCGCTCGGCATGATGGCGGGGATTCCCCGGAATCAGTCGAAGGTGGCGGCCATCGCGTGCGGTCTGTTGGCCCTGTTGCTGGGACTGTTCACCGAATGGCGATTCGCACCCATGAAGGTCGACGATGGATTTGGGTACTTTCTGACTCAAGTCCACCGATTGAAGCCGGTGACTTTGCTGATGATCGCCGTCGGTGGCGCGATTGGATTCTGGATTCCCTTTCGACGCGTCGCCGACACGGCGGACTCGCATTCCGCGTCTTAGCCGTCAGAGCCAAGGAAACAATTCCCGCCGTTCCTCCGCGGTCAGCGATTCCATTTTCGCGATGTTTCGCGCCGGAATGGCCTCCACATTCAGGTCACTCTCGACCGCCCGCTCGACGCTCTCCTCCCGCAAGAGGTGCAGGATGGGCCAGGGAGCGCGATTCGTGAGATTGCCGGCATCTTCGGGCCGGGTCTCGGCGAACTGGTAATCCGGATGAAAACTGGCGACCTGATAAATCCCGTCCCATTCCTCCGCCACCAGAAGGTCGTCGACCTCATCAAGGAACTGATTGTAGTCGTCGAACTTCGCCAGCATTTTCGTCAGGACGAGTAAAGTCGTCTCCAATTCGGTCGCGGGGGTTTCGTCCAGCCGCTGCAACTCTGTGCGCAATTCCGCGAGCAAACTGTCTGGCGTCGCAGAGTCACTGATCACAATCCGCACCGTGCCGTTTCGATAAGGCTGGCCGGCGAAGGGACAAAGGTTCAAGCCGATCACAACCCGCTCCAGCCAGACTCGGACATCGCGTTCGGCAGAGTCAGGATTTCGCGAAGTGGGAGAGGGCATGAGATCGCCTGGAGTTATGGGGGATGGGACGATGGCAGATTCCTGGGCCGAGTTCAGTAGAGACGGCACGCTGCAAAACACGGGGTTTCGACACATTATACTCCACGCTGCCGACAACGCGCCATTGCACCCGGGCCGGAAGGGGTCGTGCGAAAACCGGATGGCGGGTTCCTGAAGCTGAAGGAGATTCAGCAGAAGGTTCAAGAGGCGGATGCGATTCGCAAGAAGGAAGGGGTACATCGTTCACGCCGAGGTGTT
>JAPLOC010000917.1 GCA_026692825.1 Planctomycetota bacterium
CTGCATTTGCTGGGGATTCTACAACTCTCGGGTTGTGGAACCTGTTGGGGATTGGATGCCGACAAAGATGCGACGGGGCCAGCCCCGGCGAACTCAGCGGTGGCACGACGGCTGATTCAATTTCTGGTCTGCCACATCTACTTCGCGTCGGCTGTGACGAAACTCAAGTCCACCTGGTTTGTCGGGGGCGAACTCCTGCAATTCTCACTCCTCGATCGGGGCTGGGGTGGAACCGCTTTGGGACAGCTCCTGGCGACATCCAGTTTCGCCCTGCGCGGAATCAGTCTGGCGACCGTGTTGTTCGAACTGCTGTTTCCGTTCCTGATCTGGGTTCCGCGTTGTCGATCGGCCCTGCTCGCGGGGGCTGTCACCTTTCACCTGGGGATCTGGGTGACGATGAACGTGGGACTCTTCTCCCCCACCATGCTGGTGTTGCTTTTGGCATTTCTGGAACCGGACCGCATGGACCAGATCGCGAGCCGCTGGTTCCGCGAGTCGACCGTGCTTCCCCTTTCCCGTTGGCGAACGTGGTGTCGCAACGCCGGGATGTATTTTGCCGTCGGCATGATGATCACGCTGGCGGGCGTGGCGATTCAATGGGAATGCGACTGGTACGGCGTGTTCGGACGTCGTTCTCTGCGACCATTACCGCATGTGCCGGCTGAGGTTGTCAACTCGATGCGCATGGGGCGAAAACCCGCGCTCGAAGATTCTGTTCATCGTGTCGCGTGGGGAACCTGGCGGGGAGAACGGGATGTGTTGGGAGACACGCGACGCATAGCGATCGGAGGGACGTTGCATGTCCTGGTTCAATTCTCGGTACCCCATCCGGCGGTTCGGCTGGAAGGAGTGTTGATCGCACCGGATGGTCGTCTGGCGGCCCGATTTGAACATCAGATCGACACCAGCCACTCGTATGCGATCAACGGCTTTGAATTGACGCGGGAAGTACCGACCGGAACAGCCAGGGTGATTCTGCAATTGGACGGATACGAGTTTGCGGCTCGGTCTGTCGAGATCTTCGAACCCTGAACCGTTCACTTCCGCTGTGCCGGAGTTCATTCACGCGCTTGGAACACCCACGGCAATTGCAGCATTTTCAGCCGCCTGTGCCGCCCGCAGCATTTGCAACAATTTGCGAATCTGCGCATGAACCTTCGGCTGCTGGTTCACCACCAGCAATCCGTTGTATTCCATCACAGTCCCAGCTCCCCCCGCATCCATCCACGACTGTTCGGCGACACTCCGGGTCAATAGTTCCGCAAGATTGCGCGCGACGTACCGATCGGGTTCGTGGTCCACCTTGGCCGGCTTTGCCGTTCCCCCCGTTCCCGGCATTCCCATCATGCCGGCGGACGGTTCCGCCACAACCCGGTCAGCCCGCTTGGCCGGCAGCCACAGTTCGAGATCCCGAACGGGATAGACTGCGATCTCGAGCGACTCATCTTCGCCACCAATGCGGATGATCCCATCCCGAACGGTGTACGACATGTTGCGCTCAGCCAGAATCCAGTCGAGAGCTGCGCGAGCCGGAATCTCTCGATGCTTCAGTTGCAATGAAATCGGCTCGTCAACATCGCCCGATCCCAGAACCGAACGACTGAACAGGATGTCGACACTGATAGCGGCACTCACAAACTCGACCGCGTCACGCAGGGGCACGTTTTCGAATTGAACGGCAATTGGCTGTTCCAGCCGCGCCTCAACTTCGGCCGTGACGTCGACAGCGGACGAGTTGCTCGCCCCCGGTGCCGCGGATTCTTGTTGCGATTGCGCTTGTGCGATTCCCGTCAACGGTGCGGGGGTGGTGTTGGGGAAAAAAGCCGCGACGGCCAGCAGCAAGGCGGCGGCAGCAATGGTCGTTCCAGTAGTGATTCGCATGAGAAATCTCCGGTGTTGTAAACGTGTGACTTGATTGAAATTCCCCGACAACTCAACAGCGTCTCCAAAATCGGACAAGGCGATGCGGACCGCGTCCTCCGGTGACAACCCTTCCGCCAGCAACGCGTCTTTGCGGGCTTCGTAGTGGTCACGCAACTCGTCAAGCAGCTCCCGCCGCTCCTTCTCCTTCAGTCGCAATCGCTGTGTCACAACCCGCAGCAACTCTTCAAATTCCGGTTCGGTCATCGCAGTCACTCTTCACCGTCCAGTTCAAGCAGGGCGAGGAACGGGGTCAATCACCCGGGCGAGAAGCGCCCGAATGCAATCGGCGTACGACTCCCACTCGCGGGCCTGCTGCGTGAGACGGTTCCGTCCCGCGTCAGTCAGTTCGTACCACTTTCGGCGTCGTCCCGTCGTTTCATCCCAACGACTGCGAATCCACTCTTCCGCTTCCAGGCGATGCAGCAACGGGTACATCGTACCCGCCTGCAATTCCACCAGGCCTCCGCTCGCCTGCTGTAACTCCTGCTGAAGCAAATAGCCGTACTTTGAGCCACTCGCCAGCACCGACAGCACCATCAGGTCGAGACTTCCCTTCATCCAGTCCGAATTCGAAGAACTCTTCACCACCACCTCCGAGGAATAGATAGATGGTCAATATATAGACTGGCGATACATGCGTGTCAAGGGAATCACTGTAAACGGAATCTGCGATTCAACTTGCCTGGAAATGACCCATTGATAACCGACTGAATGACGCGACCCCTGGAAGCATTTGCCTCTCGGGGCAGGATGCACCTCTGCGAAAGTGGTACCGTGTTATCACGCACCCGAGCGCAGATCTGATTCGCCCTCCGGGCGAGCTGGCATGGGGACTGCGCCCCGTGCGAGTCCCAGAGGTTAGCCCCCGATCTCATTCACCTGCCCCTCAAGGGGACGGGGGTCTCGAGCGCAATAATGTCTGAATTCGATCCGCGCTCGTTATCACCGCGTGGGAGGGGATGTTACCCCAGCACTTCATGCACCACGCGGCCCGCCACGTCGGTCAGCCGATAGTCCCGACCTGAATAGCGGTAGGTCAGCTTTTCGTGGTCGAGGCCCATCAGGTGCAGAATTGTCGCATGCAGGTCATGCACATGGACTCGGTTTTCCACCGCCGACAGGCCGAATTCGTCGGTGGCACCAAAACTGAAACCCGGTTTCACCCCGCCCCCCGCCAGCCAGGTGGTGAAGCCGTAGTGGTCGTGGTCGCGTCCTTTTTGACCTTCTGATGTTGGGGCGCGTCCGAATTCACCTCCCCAGACCAGCAGGGTTTCCTCGAACAGACCGCGCTGTTTCAGATCCTTGATCAGGCCGGCGATTCCCTGGTCACAGGCGCGGGCCAGTTCGGCGTGGCCCCCTTCGATGTTCTCGTGCCCGGTGTCCCAGGCGATGTCGTAATCGTTGATCGACAGCGAGAGCTGGACGACGCGCACGCCCCGTTCGATCAATCGACGCGCCAGGAGGCATCCCTTCGCGTATTCGCTATCGCCATACAGAGCGAGTGTCGCCTGCGTCTCGCCCGAAATGTCGAACGCTTCCGGAACCGAAAACTGCATTCGAAACGCCATCTCCATGGCGGCGATTCGCGACTCAAGAGCCGAGTCGTTCTGTTCCCGGTCGGCGTGCAGCCGATTCAACCGCCGCAACAGGTCCACTTGCTGTTTTTGGGCGTCGCGGGAGACGAACTGGTTTCGCAGATCGCTTAGCACCGATTCCGGCCGCATCTGATGCACATTGACGTAACAGCCGGCGTACGCCCCGGGAAGAAAGCTGTTGCCCCAATTGGCCATCTGCCCGCGGGGTTGAGCGCGGGGCGACAGCGCCACAAACCCGGGAAGATTCTGATTCTCGGTCCCCAACCCATACACCAGCCACGAACCCATGCTGGGGCGGTTGGGCTGCAGGTGCCCGACATTCATCATCATGATGGCCCCCGCGTGTTCGGGGATGTCGGTGTGCATCGAGTGGATGAAACAGAGATCGTCGACGCATTGCCCGACGTGCGGAAAAATGTCGCTGACCCATTTGCCACATTCGCCATACTGCTTGAATCCGAACGGCGAAGGGAACAATCCCCCTTTCGTATTACGAAGCGACTTGCGATCGACTTCCGACGGGCGCTGACCCGCGTGGTCGCGGATGGCCGGCTTGTGATCGAAGGTGTCCACCTGCGAGGGGCCGCCCGGCATGAAGAGCTGGATCACCCGTTTCGCTTTGGGGGCGAAATGAGGTTGAGACGCCGCCAGCGGACTGGCCGGTGCCGCTGACGCGTTCCCCTGAAGCAAGGCCGCCAGTCCGAGTGAACCGAACCCCGCACCCATCTGGCGCAGCAAGTCCCGGCGAGTGAGTGGCGGGAACTGGGAATGGGTCGGCGACGATCCGCCGGTCAACTCAATGGATCGCGTTCTCGCCATTTGGGATCATCCCCAATGAAACTCGGGTGGCCATGCGGATGCTGCCGGAAATCCACAGTAGAATCCGGGCAATCCGATCGTACCACAGGGGAACCGGGTTGTGCAGCGCAAGCACCGGATCAGCGCTGACCGCAGCATTTTTTGAACTTCTTGCCACTGCCACAGGGGCAGGGCTCATTCCGTCCCACGCGTTCAAAGGGATTGCGAATCGTGACCGGTTCTGCGGATTCCTCTTTCCCGTCGTCTTCCCCATCCCCATCCTCTTCGTCGGAGTCCAGGTCGTCATCGGACTCTTCGTCATCGCCCTCGTCGATGTCATCATCCAAGTCGGCGTCAGATTCGAACCGATACGGATCCATTTCTTCCGTATTGACGGTTTCAAATCCGAGTGAGAGATGGCTTCCCCATTCCAGGAGTTCTTCCTCAGAAACCTCGCGCCCCAGAATGGTCATGCAGGCGGGAAGTTCGTCGAGAATTGCATCACCGAAATCAGGGTCTTGAGAAATCCGCGGAACACCGCACCGCTTGGCCTCGGACGAGAGCATGCGCACCAGCGA
>JAPLOC010000918.1 GCA_026692825.1 Planctomycetota bacterium
AATGTCTCAATAGGTGCCGCTGTCGCTACAACCGAGATAATCCGCACTCTATCCACCGGCAATCCATCGATCCCATCCCGATTTGGCAACATCGCGCGACGTGGATGATAGTTTCCAATGTGGAGACATGCTGATGTTCAACCGTCGCCGACTGCCGATCGATTTACTGGCACTGGTCCTCTTGGGGCTGGTGGTGTTTGTGGCGCTTGCGCTCTGGACTCATGACCCTGCCGACCCACCGGGCGACAGTGTGTTTCCGCTTAACGAAGAGGTTCGCAATCTGTGTGGACCGTCGGGCGCGACGGTCGCCAACAACCTGCGCAATCTGATGGGGCTGGGGGCGTGGTTGCTGCCGATCGCACTGGGAAGCTGCGGCCTTTCGTGGCTCTTGCGGGAAGACTCCGATCGTCCGATCACCCCCTTGGCGGGCTGCACTGTTCTGCTGATCGTGGGATGCACGGCTTTGCGCGGTCTCGCACCGGGACTGTCTGGATCGCCTCCCGTGGGAAGCGGCGGGTTCCTGGGAGCCTGGCTTTGGACCGCGATGGAAAGCGAATTCACCGAAGCGGGCATTCTCATTCTGCTGGGATCGATGACTGCGGCGGGGCTACTGATGGCATTCGACCGTTGGTCGTGGAAAGTGCTGCTGGGATTCCTGGTGGGACCATACGTCCTGTTCCATCGCTTGGGATTTGGTGACCGCAAGCGCAAGGGGGAAGAACCGTACCGGCGTCGGGAAACACCGATTCCAACCATTGGAACGTTGAAGGCCGCCGATGCCGAAGCGGCTCCCGCGCCGCATATCGAAGTCGCCCCGACGCCCGCCCCGTTGCCCTTGGCGGAGAATGCGGAGGAAACCGAGGATTCCCCGCAGGTCTCCACTGTCGATCCGGTGCCGATTGTCGGCGTTCCATCGATCGAACTTGCTCACGACGCGGACATTGGAAAAATCGTCGTCCCCCCGATTGGAACCGTTCCCTCGGCCGGCACGGATTCACATCAAGATGAGAATTCCGATCCTCCCGTTGTCGCGCCGGCAACTCCTCCCGCCCGGCAACCGATTCGAATCAATCCGCCGGCGCACACCCCGCGCTCGACAACGATCACGCTTCCGCCGCGCCCACCGGCGCGTCCTGAGTACAAACTCCCCAGTCCGTCGATCCTGGAACTGGCCGAGCCGTTCCCCTTTGAAATCCTCGCCGAGAAAGCCCGACTCGCCGCGACGGTTCTCGAACGAACATTCCAGGAGTTCGGTCTCAATGTGAGGGTGGTCGAAATCGATACCGGGCCGGTGATCACGCAGTTCGAACTCGAACTGGAAGCGGGTCTCCGGCTCTCCAAGGTGACGGCGCTCGCCGACGATCTGGCGATCGCGCTGCGCGTTCCCAGCGTGCGTGTCGTCGCCCCGATTCCCGGAAAAAACACCGTGGGGGTCGAGGTTCCCAACGACAAGCAGGTGATGGTGCGGCTGCGGGAACTGATCGAAGCCAGCCCCGACGCGGGAGAGAAGAAACGGATTCCGGTCTTCCTGGGAAAAGACGTCAGCGGACGCCCCCTGGTGGTCGATCTGGCGAAGATGCCTCACCTGTTGATCGCCGGGCGCACGGGGACAGGAAAAAGCGTCTGTCTCAACGCGCTCATTCTGTCGATCCTCATGACCCGCACCCCCGAGCAGGTCAAGATGCTGATGATCGACCCGAAGATGGTCGAACTCAGTCCGTACAAGCGCGTGCCGCACCTGATGCACCCCGTCATCACCGACATGAAAAAGGCCGAAGCGGTCTTGGGCTGGGCGGTGGACAAGATGGAAGAGCGGTACGACCTGCTCGCGCGGTGCGGCGTCCGGCATCTCGACAGTTACAACGAATTGGGGCGCGAGTTCATTCTGCAAAAACTGGGCCTCGACCCGGAAAGCGAAGAGGCGGAACAGATCCCGGACCGGATGCCGTACATCGTCATCATCGCCGACGAAATGGCCGACATGATGATGACCTCTGGAAAAGAGGTTGAAGGTTTCATCATTCGCCTCGCACAGAAATCGCGTGCCGTGGGAATTCACCTCGTGCTGGCGACGCAGAAGCCGACGGTCGACGTGATCACCGGACTGATCAAATCCAACCTGCCGGCACGGATCGCGTTCCAGGTCGCCAGCCGGGTCGACAGTCGTGTCGTCCTGGATGAGATGGGGGCCGACAAGCTGCTGGGAAATGGTGACATGCTGTACCTGATCCCCGGGACCAGCAAGATCACCCGGGCCCAGGGAACGTACGTCGCCGACAGCGAGGTGAATTCGGTGATCGACTTCTTCGGCGATTGCGAACCGGAATACAGCCGCGAGTTGGCGCAACTGAGTACGCGACCCAAAGGCAAGAGTGGCATCGAAGCGATTCGGAGCCGGGACGAGATGTACGAACAGGCGATCGATGTGGTGGTTCGGGAAGGACGCGGCAGCGTGTCGTTGTTGCAGCGTGCGCTGGGAATCGGCTACGGCCGAGCAGCGCGCCTGGTGGACTACATGGCAGAAGATGGCATTGTCGGCGATTACAACGGCTCACAGGCGCGCGAAGTGTTGTACACCCCGGAGCAATGGGCCGAACTGGTGGCTGGTGGAGAACCGGTGATGGCGAACTGATCGTGCGGTTGTTTTGTTTGGACAACGAACCTGAGGAAACCCGTTCGACAGACGCAGTGGTTGTTTCACCAGTGTGCGGGCAGTAGACTCGGCTTTGTCTCTTCCCGATGGAAATCCACCATGAAACGCCGCGCATCCGCCTGGTTGTTGCAGACCGCGCTCGTGGCCCTGGCGTTTTTTTGTGGTTCCACACTGGCGACTGCGCAACCTGATGAACGGGAATCTGGCACGCCGGACCCTGGGGTCATCACCCAGTGGCAGCAGGCCGGTGCTGTGTTTGGATGGAGTGCGATCGATACGCAGGGGGAGTGGCGGTTTCAGCGAGATCCGCCCGATACGGGCGGTCTCCCCGCGTTCCGATTCAGTCGATTCACAGCCGAAACCGTGAAAACGCTTGCGGCTCCCGATGTGCCGTTCGCGCTTTGGCTGGGCAGGTCGACAAAGGACGCGGATCTTAAAGGGCTGGCCCGGCTGGCCCGATTGCAGGCCCTGAACTTCGAAGAGACTTATACCCACGGCGTGACCGATGCGGGGCTCCCGGCACTCGCACCTCTGTCTCAATTGCAGGCGCTGTCTCTGGAACATACCGCCCATACCGATGCGGGCATGAAAGATGTCGCGGCGCTGAAAGCGCTGCGGACGTTGACGCTCGGCAGTCGGGTGGACGTCGGCCTGAACGAACTGGCCAGTTTGGAACATCTCCATGCCCTGCACATCCTCTCCGCGTCGGTGACCGACGAGGGAATGAAAGCGTTGGCCCGACTCAAGGCATTGCGGACGCTGACGATTTTGTCGAGTGGCGGCGGCGTGTCGGAGACCGGTTTGAACGAACTCGGAAAGCTGACCCAGTTGCAGACGCTGAGCCTGCGCCACACAACGTTGCGGGACGCACAGTTCAAACGACTTGGCGGGCTGAAGGAACTCCAGACGCTGGACCTCTTCTGGACCGATGCCACGAACGCCGGCGTGCAGGAACTGGCCGGGCTGACCAAATTGCGATCGTTGGATCTCCGCTGGAACCACAATGTCGGAGACGAAAGCCTGAAAGCCGTCGCCAGGCTGACAAATCTCCAGGAACTACGGCTCGACAGAACCCCGGTGACGGATGCTGGCCTGAAAGAACTCGCCAGGCTCAAACAGTTGCAGACCTTGAGTTTTTCCGACACCCGGGTGACGGATGCGGGCTTGAAAGCACTGGCCGATCTCAGGCAACTCCAATCGCTCAGGGTATCAAGCGAGATCACGGACGCCGGTCTCAAAGAATTGGCCGGTCTGAAGCGGTTGCGGCGGCTGGAACTTACGTTTTCCAACGTGACCGACACGGGGCTCCCGGAATTGGCAGGATTGGACCAGTTGCGGTCCCTGCGACTTTTCGGCACGAAGGTGACCGATGCGGGCCTGAAACATCTGGCTGGATTGAACCAGTTGGAGACACTCGATCTGTACGGAACACGTGTGACCGGCACAGGATTGAAGGAACTCGCCGGCCTGGAACATTTGCGGACGATCGTACTCCAAGGCGCACCCGTGACGGACGAGGGGCTGCGCGGGCTGGCGAGCTTGAAGACTTTACAAACGCTGGATCTCCAGGAGACCCAAGTGACTGGCACGGGGCTCAAGCATTTGGCGGGACTGACCAGACTGCGGTCGCTGAACCTGAATCGGTCCCCGGTCAGTCGATTGGAGGCGATGGACCAGTTGCAGTGGTTGGATCTGTCTGGGAGCAAGGTGACCGATGACGATTTCAAGGTGTTGTCCGCGCTGAAACAGTTGGAGTCTCTGAACCTGGCAGGCACTGGAGTCACCGACCTCGGAGTGAACGAACTGACGGGGCTCCCCAAATTGCAAACGCTGCACCTGGGCCAAACGGCGGTCACCGATGCGGGATTGGAGTCGTTGGCCGAAATCAAGACATTGAGGTCGCTGCATCTTCCTGGGCGTGTGACCGACGCGGCGATCGGCATTTTGCAGGGGGCTTTGCCTGGCGCGACGATTACCGCAGCCCGCCCCCCCTATACCATGTGAATAGAACGCAGGATCTCCGGGAATGACGCTCGTCAGGCTTTGGGAGAGAACCGCAGATCGGCCGCGTGGCAATTGCCTGTCGGGACGGATGGTGCAGCGGTTTCACGATTTGTTGAGGGCGCGGTAGAATCGCCCCGCGCCGTGTGCCGGGTGAACTCCCTGCACCGCGCCGTGCGGGCCGTCGGCTCGTCAAGGAACGACAATTCAGTGCCCCCACACCAGGGAGAGACGATCATGGGTGCCATTGCAACTGCGATTTTTGAATACGCGCAGCCGCTGCTCAAACCATGATTCGGAGGCATGAGGAGATGTTTCCGCAGATGCACCAGAAACGCGTTCATAACCCGCCGCAAATTGAACCCCGGGTCGGCTTTGTTCCGAAGAAAGTGGCGAGTACCGAGAAGTACCCCGGTACCGCGCCCTATGCACCGTGTCCCTGTAACAGCGGCAAAAAGTACAAGTTCTGTTGCAAGATTGTGAGCCGATGATTGCACTTCACGCAATGATCTCCACAATACCCGGACAGGTGTTTTCACAGCGAATGATGTCGCCAAGTGATTCAGGAGGCGTTTCCGAATTTGACTCCAA
>JAPLOC010000919.1 GCA_026692825.1 Planctomycetota bacterium
CAGCCCCCACTCCAGACCGAGTGTCAAAGTCGGACTGAACCAGGCCGGGTTTACCAGGAACCAGAACCCCGCGAACGCCGCTGCGAGAACGAGTACGGTGATTGCCAGTGGCATCCACCCGGCCAGTGCGCGGGGCAGGATCAGTTTCGCGATCTGGCGGGCTCTAAGTTCGACTTCTTCCGTCGCGACAGAACAGCGCTGCGCCAATTCGTCGCGCGACTTGGCGAGTGGTGGCGGAGGGGGAGCGTCCCCGAACCGACCACGCCGACTTTCAATCAATGCCTCGGTTTGCGCGAAGAGTGTCTGAACTCGCTCGTCTTGTGAAATCAAAGAGCCACGGGTTTGCTCAATCTGCTGTCGCAGCCGTTCGAGCTGGAACTTCGGGCTTTCATTCGAGGTGTCATCCGTCAGCGAATTGAGCAGCCACGCGTTTTCCTGAAACTTGGATTCGATTCGGGACGACGCGGCGGCGAAGTGTTCTTCAAGCTGAGCGATCCGCTCACCCGACTCGGCCTCGATCGCCGTGTGGTCCGCCGCGAGCCGCTGATCCAACTGCTCGCGTTCCGACTGAAGCGTTCGTTCGCGCTCTTCGAGTTTGTGGTCGCGGTCGTTCGACAGCGCGAGCAGCGACTGTTGAAATCGCCATTCCGCCTGCCGGTCGGCCGTCGCTTCGAGCCGGGCCAGTTCGCGTTCAAACTCCTGCCGTTGGGCGATGCCTGCCTGGAGCCGATCGAGGATTTCGGGTGTGGGATCGATCCACAGGGGGGCCGACTCGCACAGCGCGGCATCTTCCAGCGAATCGAACAGCATCGCGCCATTACCAGGGTTCACAGTCGCGCTCCGCCTGTTTGAGAACATCGGACAGTCGTTGAATCACGGAAAACGATCGGGAGAGTTCAATTCCGACCGGGATCAGGAACTCTTCTTCAAAGCTGCGGCTGTTGCCGTCTCGCCATTCTTCGCGGGCGTCGGACCACGCGGCCTGCAAAACGTCGAGGGCGTCGCGCAGTTGACCAATGCCGCCGCTGATATCGCCTTTGTTCATGGAAGTGTCGACTCAGAAGAGGCCGGGGTTGGAACTTCCGCAGCGGCGTCCGGCAAGGGCGCGACGTCCGCAGGAATCGCCTCCGCGTCGTTTGTCGAAGCAGTTCGCAGGGAAGGGGTCGCTTCACTTTCGCTGATCGGAGGGGCGATATCTGCGTATCGCTCGAGGGCGTGTACCGTGCGGTCGAGCAGCGCCAAGCCACGGACGACGTCGACATCGAGACAGTCACGCAGCAGATTCATCTTGCCACGATACTCGTCGATCTCTTCCCGCACGATCCGAGCCCACTTGCGGACGACGACGGTTTTTTCCTCGGCTTGGCGCAGGCGTTCTTTGGCCGTGCGGAGGTTCTCTTTTTCTTCGATGCAACTGGGAGTGTAGTCTTTCGTTTTCTTCATCAACGCCGTGTCGAGCGCCGACCGTGCCCGGCTGATTTGCTCGTGACATCGCAACACCTGCAACCGCCAGTAGGTGGTGGCGTCCCCTTCAATCCACTGCAACATCTTCTGCGCCTGCCGATCGAGGTTTTGCAGCACGCCATGCGCGTCTTCGTTGAAGCGGGCGAACGCGCCACGAAACCGCGCAATCGCATCGACCGAGGTGACATTCGCGGATTCAGCCATCAGGATCCTGACTGTGTCAAACAACTGGGTGTGATCGGATCATCCCGGAAGCGGAGCCGGTGTCTACCGCTGCTGCAAATACTCGTCGATTCGCTCGGCCTTTCGCAGCAGGAAGGGGATGTACTGGTTGTTCGCCTCGATGAACCGCGCCATCCCTTGCAGGTTCCGGTGGAATTCTTCGGTGAATCGCTGGTTTTCCTGATCGCGCCACGTGGCGCTCAGCGATTCCAACTGTCCGGACAATGCCGATAACTGGTCGGCGAGGCTCGTGTTGAACTTCTTCAACCCCAGCGCGAACCGACGGAGTTCTTCGGGGTTGACGATCGCCTGGGACATTGTGGTTGGTTTCGCGGGAAAGGAAGTCGATTCTTGGGCACCGGCACGCCGCAGATGGAAAGGTCGCGGTGGCGGTGGGCGGCGTACTC
>JAPLOC010000920.1 GCA_026692825.1 Planctomycetota bacterium
AGGCGTTCGATGATTTCTTCGACAGCTTTTTCAATGCCCCACTTCATCGACCAGGAACACGAGCCGATGTTGCGGCCCTTTGGAATCGAGGTATTCCTTGACCCACTTGCAGAAATTCTCGACCGACATCGAGAAATTGTCTTCGGCACCGTCGATCCATTTTTCGACGGCGGACTGGCTTTGGCCGAGCGCCTCACTGAGCGCCAGAACCACTTCATCCCGGTTGAAGTGATAGGCGTCTCGCTCTGCGATCCAGTTCTGGCCGGTGTGTTTTTCGTAGGCGGCATGAAACGCCGCCAGCTTCCCCTTCGATTCGAGGTACCGCTCCATGTGAGCGATGTGGGGATGATCGCCGCTGTAGCCTTGAAGCTCATTCAAGACCTTGAGGAAGACCCGCAGAATCAGGTCTCGCCCCGTGCGGTGGTCGGCCTTGCTGTCGATATTGAAGAGGATGACATCGGTGTGAGCGGCGACCGCCCGTTTGATGTCTCCAAAGAGCATGGCGTCTTTCACCTTGCTCTCGAAGAACTCCACCGCCAGTTTGCTTTGGCCGGCGTTCGTGTGGGGGCGGTTGTGCAGCAGGTACGACAGCACTTTCAAAAAGTGCGATTTACCAGACCCGAAAAATCCCGAGATCCAGATCCCCATTTTGCCGCCGGGATCGGGATTCCTCCCCTGTTCGACCGCTTCGAGATACCAGGAGATGAGTTTGCGAAAGTGCTGGTCGAGTTCCCGAGTGATGACGAATTCGTCCAACTCCTGCCAGACGGAGGATTCGTCAAGTTGGTCGGCCTTCACGACGCCATTGATGGGTCGGAAGATGTCTCGTTCGAAGAGGTTCTTGATCAGCATTTTCATCTCGCCCTGTTGAATTCAGACTACGGAACCAGTTTGAAGGCCCGGTAGTAGTTTTCCGACTTCTTCCCCGTCCCCTCGCCTTCGAAGAAGGCCGACAGACGCAGTTTCCCGAACAGCCGCAACGTCACCTGATCGTACTTGCCGGGATAGAACACGACCAGCGGGGTGCGCCCCATCACGCTCTGCAAGTTCGACAGCAGGCTGCTGGTTCGGAGCAGCGGATAAACGCTTCCCACGCCCGACAGGATCACCAGATCTTGCTGGTGTGGTTCGACGACCTGGGAGAAGTAGGGGATCAGTTTGTCTTTGACGTTGAGCGGTCCCGTGAGCGCCTTTTTGACTTCCTGGTCCCCTTTGTCCCGCTGCATCTGGACCGCCTTGTCGAGCAGCTTGCGGCTCCTCAGGTAGTCGAGGATGAAGTCGAACAGGTTGAGATGTTTGACCCGCAGTCCGTGTTTCTGTTTGGGAAGGTGATCGAGCAGAGTGCGAAGGTAATCTCGAACCCGCAGTTCGTCTTCCGGCGGGTAGTCGAAGATGTAGAAAGCGATCTCGTTGCCGATGCCGCTTCCGCTCAGGAATTCATCGGTGATGATCCGAGGCAGAATCTGATTCAGGCGTTCGTTGAGGGGATCGCTCATGGTGTTTCTTGGATTGCGTTTTTCAGGGAGCCACTTGAACGCAATGCAGCACGTAGTCTTCCTGGTTCGCTTTCAAGTAACACAGAACCGGGTCGGCGATGTGGACCGTTTGCAGTTTGAGACTGCGGGTATTCTCGATGTAGCCCGCCTGGGCCAGCATCTGGAAGACGGACGATCGCAATCGCCGGTGGGTTGATTCGTTCCATTGCGGCATTTCCGGATCCCGTTCCCGGCAACCTTCGAGGTAGGCGGCCCACAGCGTGTTGGACAGATTTGGGCTGAACAACCGATATTGCTCGGCGACGACGATCGCCAGGAAATCGCCAAGTAGCGGACTGTGCTTCACGACAGAGGCGAAAAGGGCGTGGATGGCGACGGTCCCTTTGCCGTCCCGAACCAGTTTCCACAGATCTGGCCCCATTGTCGACAATCGACCTCGAATGAGATTCGACAGCCGCTTGGCGGTGGCCGGGCTGCGAGCCTGGAGGAGATTCTGCGTGAACACAGCGTCTTTCCAGCCAGCGGCATCGACCCGACGCAACAGCAAATCGGCGATCAGCCTGCTTTCGGGGAGCTTCAAGGCTCCGGCGGTGATGTCGGCTTTGTAGCGCATGCTGGGAGGGGTTGAACATCGGGACCATTCGACGGGAACACTGCGAGTGTCGGATGCCGGCATCATCCATTGCCCGGCCGACCGCTTCGACAACACGGCCATCCATGGTACCGTGCCGTGCCGGCCGCACGCCGGCAGATTCGGCGGAGAAGAAGACCAGTGCCTCCAGCAAGGGGGCCGCTCCCTTCGTCATCGCCGGCTGCGTATTGAGCAGTGACGAGAGTGCCTTCCTATTCGGGTTCGCCAGCAGCACGGGGTTGACTTCCGACCGGGTCTTTCCCTGCTGTGTGATAGTCCAGGGACCAGAATCGCCACGGAATCGGCCCGACCACGCCTTGTACTCGACGAGCCGGAAACTCTGCTTGGCGAGGATCAGCAAGTCAACCTGGTAAATCGAACCGTCGGCGGACTGAAACTCGAAATTCGACCAGGCGCGATACGGATCGCGATCGGGAAGGCCCGATCCAATAAAATCAAGCCCGCGCCGTTCCCATTCAAATTGAGACGGGATGATGATCTGCCAGCGGAGGGGAGTCATGCGAGTCGGGCGTGGAAATCGAACTTTCGGCGAACTGAGATTTCGAGCCGCCGGGGCCACGAT
>JAPLOC010000921.1 GCA_026692825.1 Planctomycetota bacterium
AAACAGGTTCGTTCCGAATGCCCGACAGAGGACCGAGTACTCCTCCCGTAACACTTCGATCAAGCGGGCGACGTAAGCACGCTGATAAATCTCCAGCCGCTCTTCGCTCGATAGCGCGCGGGACGGGGCGACTTGGTCAGCGACGCTGTCCACGATCCGATCCGCGTCATCACTTTCTGTTACCGACGATCCCGTGATCGCCCCATACAGCCAGCGTTGCAATTGTTGCAGGTCGAAGTTGGAGTTCGCCCCGCTGACGGAGTCTCTGAAACTCTTGGGAATGGGCTCGCCCGAGTTCACTTGTCACCCGCGGACACGACGAATGACAACGGATGAGGCAGTGCCCGGTTGGTTGAGAGTGTCGTCGGCTGTCGCCGGGGTGTCGGCCGGCTTGCCACGTCGCGGCGCGGGACCGACAACAGCTCGCGCGCCTTGAGAACTTCGGCATGCACGACGGGAAACGGCGGAATGTTGGCGTCCCATTCGAGCAACGTGGAACGCTCCCCTGTGCGTTCGCTCGCGAACCGGTACAGATCCCAGACCGGGTCAATGACCGCGCCGTCGTGGGTGTCGATGCAATGCGTTCCACAGTCGGTGTGCCCCGCCAGGTGGTACTGCGTCACGCGGTCGTGCGGAATTCCCGCCAGATATTCGTACGGGTCGAAGTCGTGATTCACACTCGATACGTAGACGTTGTTCACGTCGAGCAGCAGTCCGCAGTCGGCTCCTTCAACCACCCGCGTCACGAATTCCCATTCCGAGAGCGTCGACGAGGTGAACGTCACATAGCTGCTGGGATTCTCCAGGATCAGGGGTCGGCCGAGAAAATCCTGCACCACCTTCACCCGTTCGATCACGTGGGAAACCACCGCGTCGTTCATCGGCAATGGAAGCAGGTCGTGCGTGTTCCGCCCTGCGACACCAGTCCAGCACAAATGGTCCGAAATCCAGGCGGCTCCGATTTCTTGCGCCAGTCGCTTGAGTTTTCCCAGATACTCAAAATCGAGCGGGTCGGTGCTGCCAATGGACAGCGAGACGCCGTGCATGACAATCGGATACCGCTCGGCGATCTGCCGCAGCACATGCCGGGGTCGTCCCTGCGAGTCGATGTAGTTTTCGGAAATGATCTCAAACCAGTCGACGGAGGGCGATTCACGCAGGATGTGGGCGTAGTGCGTGGCGCGCAGGCCGACACCAAACCCCAGCGAATCGCGAGGAAGCTCGGGCACTAGTCTTCCTTTTTCTTTTTCGCCGGCGCTTCACCGAACTCCTTCTTCGCCTGCTTCATTTCCTTTTCGAAGAACGCCCGCGCGTCTTTCCAGGCGGTCGCCATCAGCGGGACATGGCATTTTCCCTGCCCTTTGCAACTGTTCTGGGCGGCTGTCGTGCCGCACCCTCCCTGTCCTTTGCACGCGTTGTCCCCACCACAGGAATGGTGCGTCGCGGGTGTCGCGCAGTCTCCCTGACCGGCGCATTCGTTCGCTTCCCCCGCACCTTTTCCTTTGCAGTTGTTCAACCCCCGGCAGACGTGCATATCGCTGGCGAAGATATCGACAGAAGACTCGCTTGCCGCTTCGCCCCCCTTCTTCGCGACAGGGGGAGCGACCGCCGGCGGATCTCCGCAACCGACCAGGGCACCGCTCATCACGCCCCCCAGGGCGGCGACCGACAACCGATGAAACGCGCGACGGTTCAACTCAGACGACATGTGGCGACTCCTGCGACCACGCCCCGGGTGGGGGCGTTTTTTCCGTGAATTCCGGGGACAGATTCTTTAGGAAACGGTAGTCACCGACAGGAAACCTGTCCAGTGCCCAGTCGCGCCGTACTGAGCGCGGATTCTAATACAACCGGTTCGCATACGATTCCTCAATATGCTTTCGCAGGGTCTCGGCGGTCTGTCCGTCGATCTGGGTCGGGTCGGCGAGGATCTGGGCGAAATCGGGGAGTGCGGACGAACAAACTGCCGTTAATCCCTCCCACAGTTTCGAACGGATCAGCGCTTTGCCACATTGCAGAAAGCACTCTTCGATTTCCACGCCGATCGCGACTTGAGGTGTCTTGCCCTGCACTGTCAGCGGAACCAGAAACTCTTCGTCGCGCATCACACAGGCCCGCCCGTTCACGCGCAGAGTCTCCGCCGTTCCGGGTCGCATGAACAGCAACCCGACCCGCCCCGTTTCGATAATATTTCGCAGACTGTCGGCCCGCCGATTCCCGGCCCGCTCGGGAATCACCAGTGTCTTAGAATCAATGACAGAGGCGATCCCCGGGGCGTCGCCACGCGGCGAGACGTCAAGCCGTCCGTCGCGTCCCACGGTTCCCACCAGAACGAATGGACTCTCGGCGAGAAACGTCCGCATGTGCTGATCGAGTTCCGTCCGCTCTTTTTTGATCGCCAGTTCGCTGGGAGTGCCAATGAGAGCGGCGAGGTCAGCCGCACTGTCGAGAGTCCGGCGGAAGGAGGAAAGCGCCATGGCGAGGTCGGTCACAGAGAGTATGAGACAGTCGAAGACTATCGCCACGGTGAAGGACTGAGTTCGTTTTTGCAACCCAGCGCTCCATTCGCGGCCACCTGGATACATCAACGCGACAAACCCCGGCGCAGGCAAGCTGCGTCGGGGTTCGCGGCAGTGGCGATCCCGGAAGGCGGGTGAGTTCGCTTCCGGGATCCACAGGAGATTACTTAGTCGACTTCGGCTTCGCGGCAGTCTTGGTAGTTGGCTTCGCGGGGCTGGCTTCTTCGGCACTCGCGCCGGTTACCCCATCCCCCTTGGTTCCCTTGCCCGCCGTCGCACCCGCAGGACGGACGGCACCCTTCTTGGCACCGGCCGACTTCTTGTCTCCACCCTGAACGGTTCCGGTGAGAATATTCTCAACGCGGGCGTCGTCTTTCAGGCCTTCGAAGACTTTGGCGACCGACTGCTGAATCTTTTCTTCGGTGAGCTGTTCCCGCAGAATGTCTTCGACTTCCGACAGATCCTTCACAACCTGTTCGGTCCGGCCTTCACACAGCACAATCATGAACTGATTCACGCCCACCTGAACGACGGGGGAAATCTCCCCTTCCTTCATTTTGAAGACCACTTCTTCCAGTTTGTCGTTGCCGGCATACTTCGGAATCGGGGGGATCACTCCGTCGAGCGAACGACTGTTCGGGTCGATCGAGAATTCGCGGGCGAATCGGCCGAAGTCCTCGGGAGCGCCCGTGACTTTGGTGTGAACTTCGCGGGCACGACGGGGATTGTCGAGAACAATCGCCCGAGCTTTCACGCGGGGGCCGTAGTTCCGCACGAAGGCGTGCTGCAATTCCTTGTCGCCGATCTCAACCTTTTCACCCGCCAGTTTACGCAGGGCGAGCATCGGCCAGATGATGTCATTGTAGTACTGAGCGGGAGTCACGTTCCGCTCGGTCTGCAGCATCTTCAACCAGTTCTCCTCGTCGAGGTTGAACTTCTTGGCGATGCGGTTGACTTCGCCCTTCACCTCGGCTTCGCTGACCGAGATGCCGTGCTGGTCGCACGCCTGCTGAATGATACGGCGGTTGATGAGATTGTCGAGAATCTCGGCACCATGCCGACGGACGCACTCTTGAGCGAGATCGTCGTAGGTGACTTTGTCGGTGGAGCCGCCCGACTTAATGGTCGCGACGATTTTTTCGCGGGGAGCGGCGGCTTCGGAGGAGCGGTTGGCGGTCGCTTTGCCGGCTCCGTCTTCCGAACGGGCTCCGGTGGGACGCATGAACTGGAACGCGACCCCGGCCCCCAGCAGGACGACCGCAGTGCCAGCGACGGCCCAAGTCCAATTGCGTTTGCCACCAGCCGCGCCGGCGGTCGCGAGATTCTTCTCAACCATGATTACGGTTCACTCCCTGAAAAACGCCCTGCCAGCGGGCCAGATTCTCTTCCCCTGGGTCGAGTGCCCATCCGTGGGCACGAGGGGGTCCGGCTTATAGGTGAACCGAAAAAACGGGTCAAGCGCGGTTTTTTGAAAACTTGAGTCTTTTTTGGGTTTTTTCCGCATTGAAAATGAAACTGGGGGGACACCGTCCCCCCAGCTTACGAATTGGCACTCAAACAGACGTTATGCGAAGACCAGGTCAAAATTCGTGCGGGTGAGATTGGCGAGATTGATCGACCAGAATCCGTTGACCGTCAGCGTTCCGTTGGGGGTTCCCCCCGAGAACAGAACCGTCGACGCGAACAGAACCTGATTTACGGTTGATGTCTTATTCGACACGAGAACCGTCGCGCTCGACCCGGTCATATAGGCTTTGAACGTACTCTTGAAGTTGGTCGGCAGGTAAGTCGGATCGGTTCCAATGGTCATCCGCGCCGCTGCACCACCTGCGGTCATCACGAACGGACCGGTGAACGTTCCGCCATCGATCGCGACCTGATCCCGCACAAACGCGGGGCTCGTTCCCAGATCGATCGAAGTGGTTGTCGTGGAACTGAAGGTCGCGTCGGCGATCACCAGCGAATCTGGGCCGGTTCCGGTACTCAACGTGACCGCCCCAGTGACGATGAGCGGGGTGCCGAACCCTTGCAGCGTGACGACATCCCCCGCATAGACCGCTCGGCTGGTTTTGACATTCAACGTCCCGCCGACGGAACTGACGCCGTAAATCGTCGAATTCGAGAAGACCTCGAATTTGTTCGGATTGACCGTATTCAGGCTGTTGTCGTAGGCGACATTGCCGGTGATGGTGACGCCGTCGTCAATGTGCAGCCCGGAGACACCATTCCCCGTGTCGGTCATGGTGACGTCCTTCTTGATCGCCGTCTTGCCGCCAGCGGGATTGCCCCCCAGCGGGCCAGCGATGTTGACCTGCTTCGCACCGGCACCCGACGCGGTCACAGCGACGGAACCGGTCACGGTCAACGCGCCACCGTTGTTTGAGCTGCCGTAGATATTCAGCGTACCGGCTGACGCGCCGAAGTTCTCGATGATTGATCCGCCAATCGTGGTGTTCCCCGGAGTGGCGTTGATCGTGACGGTCGAAAGGCCGTTCGTGGCACCGTTGATCGTCAGATCTCCCGACATCGCCAGTCCCGAGACGGTCACATCGCTGATTCCGGTTCCAAGTGTGATGGTGAGATTGGCCAGCGAATTCAGCAGAATCGACTGCGAGGCGGCCGTGGTGGTCAGGTAGGTGATCTGCGTGTTGAGCCCCGCGGTGATCACCACTTTCGAGGTGGATCGCGTCACTGTGAACACGGGATTCAAGGCGTCCGTCGACGTCAGCGTCAGGTTGCTTCCGACCAGCACCGCTTTGACGGTCGCTTTCGCAGCCGTCGGAGCCGTTGTCGTGAAATTCGTCTTCACGAACTTCGAATTGGTGATCGTCCACAACCCTTGAACGTAGTAGGTCCCTGGGCTGGCACCACCGACGAACGTGACGTTCGAATTGAAGATCACTTCACTGCTGGTCGAACTGGCGTTCGAAATGTAGATCTGGGAATAGGCCCCCGTGAGATAGGCGGCGAACGTTCCCTTGAACGTCGTGGGACCAAACGTCTTGTCCGTCCCCAGGTCGAGTTCCGCCGACGCTCCCGAGGCGCTCACCGTCACCCCCGTTGTGAACGTCGAACCATCGATTTTCATGATGTCCCGGCTGTAGCTGGGACTGGTCCCCGCATTGAGCGACAGGGCGCTGGTGAACGACGTGTTTTGCAGTGTCAGCTTGTCAGCCCCCGCCCCAGTGACAATGGTGGCGACCCCGGTCACGACCAGTGGCGTCCCGAATCCCACGAGCTGAACCGTACTGCCCGCGTAATTCGCCGAGCTGGTTTTAAGACTCAGCGTTCCACCAATCGTGGTGACGCCGTAGGCGAGGGAATTCGAGAAAATCTCAACTTTGTTCGCGCTGACGTTGTTCACCGAATTGTCGAACGACACATTGCCGGTGATCTTGACGCCGTCATCAATATGAAAACCGGACGTTCCCAAACCCGTGTCGAGAACGTTGACGTTCCCCCCAATGATCAATTTCCCGCCGGAGGGGTTGTTCGCCAGCGGGCCGGCCAGATTCACCTGATGCGCCCCTGTCCCGCTTTCGACAACGTTGACCGAACCGGTGACCGTCATGGTGCCGCCAAAATTGGCGCTGCCGAACAAGTTAAAGGTCGAAACCTCACTCCCGAGATTGGCGTTGATCGAACCCCCAATGGTCGTGGCCAACGTCGCGGCGTTGACCGTGACGAACGCCTTGCCCGTCGCGGCACCATTGACTGTCAGATCCCCGGTCATGCTCAGGCCGACGACATTGACGGTGTTAATTCCCGCCCCCAGGTTGAACGTCAGACTCTTGACTGTCGCCAGCGAAATCGTCTGCGTGTTGAGGATGCTGGTTCCAAAGGTGATCTGCGAGCCCGGTGCCGCCGAGATGACGACATTGTTCACGTTCGTCGTCGAACGGGTGATCGTCAGCCCGGTGTCGTAATTGTCGGTGGAAGTGAGCGTGAGTGCCCCGCTCACATTTGTCAATGTGAAATTCGGAACAGCAGCCGCAAGCAACGCCCGCGACTCCAACACCTCAGCCCCGACGCCACCGGAAACAACGCGGGTCGGCCGACGTCGACGCACAGGCGAACGGGAGAACAAACGTGCCCAGCTTTGGCGAAGATTCATCGCGACCACTCTCTGACTTGAGGAAATCTGAACGGAACCCCCGTCACCAACCACCCATTCTGTTTATTCGTCACGCGTGCAATTCAGACACGACGAAAAACAGCCCCTTGCGGGGTTTTCACTCCAGAGATTAAACACCAACCCGCTCGGATGAGAGTCGGCCGACATTCAAATCGACCAACACTGATGTGAGGTGGTGGAACCTCGAGAACGCCCGGTGTCGCCCAAAAACCGAACGAACCGGGGGGCTTTCATAGCCCGCCGGGAACGCACCCTTCGCGAGCGCGCTCCATTCGGCCTATACCGATTGTATGACCATGTCCAGCGGAGGGTCAAATCGGGTTTCGGCGACTCGCCCCGAGACTACGAGAATGGTAACTTGGCACCCTCAGCGAGTCCTACGCCCAGGAGCAATGGCATCAACATGCGCAACAAGTCGTTTATGGAACGAGTCGGACGCTTCGTCCTGCTGGCCGTCGTCGTTTTCGTCGCCTGGGGGGCCTACAAGCGATTAGAACGCAATAAACTCACGCTCCCTGATGGAGTCGTTTGGGGGAACGGGCGGATCGAGGCGATTCAGGTTGATATCGCCTCAAAATCCAGCGGCCGCATCGCGGAAGTTATCGTCAAAGAAGGGGACATGGTGGAAGTCGACCAGGTTCTCTGTCGGATGGACACCGCAGAACTCGACGCGACTCTCGAAAACCGCAAGGCCCAGCTTGCGAAAGCCGAGGAAGACGCGGCCGAGGCGGAAGCCGACGTCGTGCAAAAGGAAGCGAACGCGTCCCTCGCCGAAAAGAGCTTTGCGCGGGCCGAAACCCTGAAGAAACGCAACGCGGTCTCGGACCAAAGCTACGACGAAGAAAAAGCCCGGCGCGAGTCGGCCTCCGCTGTGGTTGATGTTGCCAAAGCCCGGTTGCGATCGACCCTGCAAGGGGTCTCAGCCGCCGAGGCGGAGGTGAAGCGGATTCAGTCACTGTGGGACGACACCGTTCTGAAAAGTCCGGTCAAAGGCCGGGTGTTATACCGCATGAAAGAACCGGGTTCGGTCGTCGGGGCGGGAGAGAAGATGTTGACCGTTCTCGATCTCAGCGACATCTACATGGAGATTTTTCTTCCCGCCCAAGAAGCCGCTCGGGCCCATGTGGGGGCCGAGGCCCGATTGGTGTTTGACGCCGCCCCCGAATATGCCGCCGAGGCCCATGTTTCTTTCGTCTCTCCCGAGGCACAATTCACCCCCAAGCAGGTGGAAACCCGCAGCGAACGTGACAAGCAGCAGTTTCGGCTGAAGCTGCAAATCCCGCCGGAAAAGGTCGCGCCCTACATCAACCGGATCAAAACCGGCGTCCGCGGACTGGGGTATGTAAGGCTCGACGACCGGGCGGTCTGGCCCGCCAGGCTGGAACGACGCTTCCCCCCACCGGCGGCATCTTCCGCCAAAACGACTGCGCCTTCGTCCGATCAAGTCAGCCCGGCCCCCAAACCCGCCGAGACACCTAACAAAAACACCGCGTCGCCCGCGAAAACCGAGCCGGCAGCGTCCCCGTAACGAGTTGGTGGCGGTCGTCTGGGAGATCTCGAATTGTGCCCGGACTTGTGCGGCGACAGCGACTTCCCACGTAAATCTCTTCCCTAGGCATTTCAGGTCTGCCTCATGACCCAGCGCGACCGATCGATTGCCAGCGTCGTCGGTGTCTCGCACCATTATGGCAAGACTCAGGCGCTCAAAAACATCTCGATCGAAATCCCCGCGGGAAAAATGGTCGGGCTGATTGGCCCCGATGGCGTCGGCAAGTCGACGCTCATGGGGCTGATTTCCGGCTCCCGAAAGATTCAGTCGGGCCAGGTGCTGGTTCTGGGAGGGGACATGTCGAATCAACGGCATCGAACCGGCGTCTGCCCCCAGATCGCGTACATGCCGCAGGGACTGGGGAAAAACCTCTATTTTGAATTGAGCGTCTTCGAGAACATCGACTTTTTCGCCCGGCTGTTCGGCCAATCGAAGGCAGAACGCTTGGCCCGCATCGAGTCTCTTCTGACGGCGACCGGACTCGATCCCTTTCCCGATCGACCGGTGGGAAAACTCTCAGGGGGGATGAAACAAAAAGTCGGACTGTGCTGCGCGCTGGTTCATGACCCCGATCTGTTACTGCTCGACGAACCGACCACCGGCGTAGACCCTCTTTCACGACGGCAGTTCTGGGCGCTGATCGACGCGATTCGGGAACAGCGTCCGTCGATGAGCGTGCTGGTCTCGACCGCTTACATGGACGAAGCCGAGCAGTTTGACTGGACCATCGCTATGGACGATGGCGCGATCCTCGCCAGCGATTCGCCCACCCGCCTGATGGAACAGACGAAATCGAAAAACCTGGAAGAGGTGTTTGTCAAACTGCTTCCTCCCGAGAAACGCGGGGATGGCCGCTCTTTGAAGATTCCCCCGCGCAATGATGTCGCGGCCGAGCCGGCGATTGTCGCGAAAAACGTCTCCATGCGTTTCGGTTCGTTCACCGCGGTCAACAACGTGAGTTTTTCGATCGAACGGGGGGAGATCTTTGGGTTTCTCGGTTCGAACGGCTGCGGAAAAACGACCACCATGAAGATTCTGACCGGGCTCCTCCCGGCGACCGAAGGGGAGGCGCTGCTGTTCGGGAAGAAAGTCGATGCGAACGACCTCGAGACCCGTCGACGTGTCGGCTACATGTCGCAGGCGTTTTCGTTGTACACGGAACTCACGGTCAGTCAAAACCTGTGGCTGCATGCCCGGCTGTTTCATCTGGAAGTCGCCGAGGCCCGCGAACGAATCGATGAACTCGTCAGGCGGTTCGGGCTGGGCGAGTACCTGGACGCACTGGCTGCCAGCCTGCCCCTGGGAGTGAGACAGAGGTTGTCACTCGCCGTCGCCATCATCCACCGGCCCGAGATGCTGATTCTCGACGAACCGACATCGGGGGTCGACCCGGTCGCCCGGGACGAATTCTGGGAACTGCTGATCGAACTCTCGCGAAATGAGAATGTCACCATTTTCATTTCGACGCACTTCATGAACGAGGCGTTGCGCTGTGACCGGATCTCGCTGATGCACGCGGGGACGGTTCTTGCTTGCGACAAGCCGGCGGATCTCGTCGCCAAGTCGGGCCTGCCCACTCTTGAGGAAGCGTTCATCCACTGCATTGAGCAGGCGATTCCCGCCGGGCAGGAAACGAAGCAACAGGATCTGGCGGCGCTGTTCGCTCCGTCGGCTCATGGGGGCGCGGGAACGAATGGCGCGAACTCTTCTTCCGACCCCAAGGCGGTTGCCAGCGTTGATCCGCAACACGACTCGAGCGGTCCGCCATCGAATCCCGCGACAGGTCGCGCCGAGTCGCGATTCCATCTGGGGCGAGCGCTTGCGTATGCGCACCGTGAGACGCTGGAAATCCGCCGGGATCCGGTTCGGCTCGCGTTCGCCTTCATCGGGTCAGCGCTTCTGATGCTGGTTCTGGGATTCGGGATCACTACCGACGTA
>JAPLOC010000922.1 GCA_026692825.1 Planctomycetota bacterium
AGACGTATCGACCGTGCCCCCATACCAGACTTCGCGCCCCAATTTGCCAAACATTGCCCGCCTTGGCCCGCCACCTGGGGCGACCTCGGCCAGTCGCCGGCAAACGAACAGATCGACGTCGATTGCCTCACCCGCAGCATTTGGCAGTTGACCGAAAATCTCTTGGACGCCGGTCGCAATCTCGATTCGAGTCACCCAGTTGCGGGCGACACGATCGAACCGGAATTGGTGTGTCGCTTCGAACCAATCGCGGCAGTGATTGCCAGGCCGCAGTCCGTGCTTCGTCGGTCGCTGTCGCCAGGGGTGGCATAGCATCTCCGCCCACGCCGCCCGAATCCGGCGCGTGCTGAATGCGTCGACGATGTCCCCGTCGCCGTAGACTGCGCTCGATCCGATCTTGATTGCAATCTCGGCCACTACCGCGGTTCCTGTGAAATCGTCTTTTGGGCCCGCGAACGCAAATCATCGACTCCGTACCAACCGATGACGTACCGGATTCTTCCCCCCGCCTCCCAGTACGTGACCGGCCGCATTGTCGAACACTCCCACAACGCCCGGGGATGATCGGCGATATCGTCGGACGCCTCGAACTGAATCCCAGCCGCGGTCAACTCCCGTTTCTCGCGGGCGCACGGAGGGCAATTCGCCTGAGTCCAGATCTTGATTTTCGGGAACTTGGCGGGGGCGGGAGTGGAGGGGAGTCCCGGAGAATCATCGCGGAGGGGGGAGGCATCCAGCCCTGCGCTCAGCTCGTCATGAGCCATCGTACCGCGCTCCGCGATGATCTCCGAAACGACTTGCCGAACGATGGCGGCTGCATCCACGCGGGGGGCGACCGTCTGGGGATCGACCTTGGCGGGATTCGCCGACGTGGGCGTGGGCGGGATGATCACCGGGGACGGCGGTGCGCATCCACTGGCGACAATCGAGCCGACGGCGAGAATCAGCCAGAGGGCGAACATCACCACCAGCGACCAGTTTTCGTTGGCGTTGTCGCGGTCATTGCGATCGTTCGGGGGAATTGCGTGCGACATTAGACCGCCTTTCCAAAGTCGAGTTTCTCGGGAGTCCAGCCGCCCGACATGTCGAGCGCCCAGAAATCCCCGGAATCATTCAGCGCCCGGGCCTCGTGTTCCAATTTCACGCCGTACACCCCCGCCGGCATTTCCCGCGTGGTTCCGTCCTTCAACGTGATCAGAGAAGAACCGCCCGGGATGCTCGGCCCCCACGACTGCCGCAGGAGAATCGCCGTGTCGCCGTCTTGGTCGAGATAGATTCCACATCGATTCTGGCAGTGGCCGCCCCTCGAAGCCGGCCGGCACTGGCCCCAGCGGTCTCGCTGGGAGGAGTGAATCGTGTCGCTCCCGCCGGTGACCCAATGGCGATTCCAGAGGGCGTTGCAGAGCGATTCCGGGGAGTCGATTTGCGTTGTGGCACCGACCCGGAGAAAGTCGCCAGCGGTTTCGAGGTACGACGGGACGCCGCGAACGCCCCAGTCCTTCGCGACCGCATCGACTCCCAGATCCCGGGCCAGATTCACCCCGCGATACGCCACCTGCAACAGCACGCACTTGGTGGCCCACTCGACCGCCCACGCCACCACGGCGCCGTCGCCGCGACCGAGTTCGTTGTGTCCGATGTTCACCCGCGCGCCGCCGTAGATTGCAGCGGGCGACGGAGGGGCTTCCCAACGGTCAGCACGGCCACTGGCGATCCGGTCGACCATCAGGCCCATAATCGCCCGGGCGGTTCCGTAACCGACGCACGAGCCGATGATTTGTTGCCAGGGGGGCTGGACGGTACCGAATACCGACAGATCTGATTCGAAATCAGCGCAAAACAGCCTGTTTCCGCGTGCATCCCCAGTGGGACCGACTTCGGAGTAGGTTTTCCGCCGGGATGCAGTTTCGCCGATGATTTCGGGACGGTGAATCCAGCCGGGGGTGAAGGCGTGAGAAATGAATTCAGATTCACTCACTGGACTACCTGCATTTCACGGTCTATGCGGGTCCAGGTAACACCGCCATCTGGAAACCGAGTGATGCTGACCACACTTTCAAGTTCCGGCAGGGGCATCGTCCCGCGCTTGTCGTGAGTGCAGTCGCCGCAAAACTCGATGTTGCCATCGCGAACGAAACAATGGCAGACATCCTTTTGGCCGGCTCGCTTGGAACCTTCCGGATATGGGCCAATTGTTTGCAAGATCGACGGCGAGAGCGTCGGCCGATCGACGTCCCCGTTCCAGCTCCACCGCTTTGGGCAGACCGTCATCATGGCGTCGCATCCCGGACACCAGAAATGGATTCGTCCGTTCTCGCCAGATCCAGTTTTGACGATCTTCACCTGGCCACCCTCCCCGCCAGCCGCTCCAACGCCTCCGCGACCGCCTTGCGATCGCCATCCGTCAACGTAACCGGCCTCCCGGTAGCGTCCCCGGCCGACTCGATGGGCTTCAACTCAGATCCCACCGCTTCGGACAGTTTGGGGTATTTTCCATGTGTCAGACCGCACCGGGCAGTCGAAAGTGAAAGCACGTCAAACACCTCGCGGCGCTGTTCCAACTGGGGGAGGGATTTGCCAATCTCCCGGAACACGACAGCGTACGTCGCCGCGTCCTGGGGGTCGGTCACCAGTTTCTCGGCCGCGGGGCCGGGCGTCGGCGGGTCGATCGGGCGCACGACTACCGGGGCCGGCACGCATCCGGCCAGCCAGAGATAAATCGAGAGTGCCCACGCCGATCGGTCGATCATTTCGCGATCCCCACAACGGATTGCGTTTTCCGCGAAACCTCGATCGTCATGATTTGGAATCCATTCTTGACCATGACGGCGGCCGCTTCCTCCGCGAGTGCGATTGATTTTGGATCGAGATTCCCCAGCCCGAACCGTTCGATCACCTGATCCATCCCGTTGATCACGACCGACACGATTCCGTTCCCCGCCGGCGAACCGGGCTTCAAAAGCAGCGACAAAACCGAAGTCACCAACGCCCCACTTCCGCCGAGGATGGTTGTCCAATCGAGTCCCGCCGGAATCTGAATTCCAGACTCGGGCAAGGCGGCCGCGATTTGTGCGGTAGTGGAATTGGCCGAATGCGACATTCCCGCGAGTCCCGCCAGTACGGCAGAAATCAGGGGCAGGAGTCGGATCAGCCAGGGGAGAATCGCGGCGAAGTTCATGGCGGTGATGATTTCTGAAACTGAATCTGAAACTTGCTGGCGGTGAATCTGAAATCAAATCCACCCTGGGGGATCAACCAAGAGCGGAGACCAAGGGACCACGCCCCAGGGTGAATTCGAACTCGCTGGATTACGTGGCGAGCGGAGGACCAGAACTGAGCGGTGCCGTAGCGGCTGCCGGGGGCGAGTAAGCGGAAGAGGGGGCCGGGGACGGAGGGAGAGTCGGCGGTGGCGTCGGCGTTGTCGAACCGACCGGCGGAAGGGCGTTCGTGAACAGCTTGAAGATCAGCATTCCGAGTGTTGCCAGATCCACGTAGAGCGATCCGGGTGGCGTGGGCGGCGGATCCTGCGGAGGGGGCGTGGGCGGTGAATAGTCCGCCGACGCTCCGGCGTAGAATGAGTGCCGTGGGGCCGGCGGAATCCCCTCGGTGATCTCGAATGCCTCGCCGTCGTACGGATCGTCGATGAATTCCAACGCCACGGCCAGGGCGTCCAGTGCCCCGGATTCGGTTTCAAATTCCGCAATGACCGCGTCTTCCGTAATGACCACTCGGCTCTTCGCCATCGCAACTCTCCGCTCTCTGGTTGATGAAACCCAGACCTGAAAATCAGATCTGAAACTGAAACGTGAACTGAAACGTGAACTCAATCTAAAACTGAATCGAACGCTACCCGTGCTGTGGGATCGCGTCTGAAATCGGGTGGATTCCGTGATTCCCGTGGCTGGCAAAAGCGGCCGCCGGGCACGATTCCCGAAGCTGCCTGACCTCCCGCTTGATTTCGCCAATATCCCCCGTGATTGCTTCGTTTGACACGCGTAGTTGCGCGGTCAATTGTCTCTGTTCGATCACCCATCCCCGGATTTCCGGTCCGACATTCAGGGTAAACCACCGAAAAGACCAGGCGATAACCGCAATCAGCAACCCATTGCACCCGTCGCGGAGCAACCCGAGTCCCCCGACCCAGGCCGATGGATCCGATTCGTGAGTCTGTGCGAAAATCGGCGAGATCGCCGCGAGCATCAGAACCATTGCCCCGAATGCGTCGCGACCAAGGCTGAAAAGGAATTGCATTCTGGGGCGTTCCGCTGCGTTCTGTGGCGTTCCGGGGAAGTTCCTGGACTCAGATTTGGAATAGCATCACCAGAAACACCCCGGATTGTCAACCGGTCTTTGAAAAACCGGATGCCAACCAGGGGCGTTTCAGTTGGGATTTCGATTGGGATTTCAATTGGGATCTGAATCAGCCACTCAACTTGAATCTGAAATCACCCGGCCGCCGACTCCGGGCCAGAGACCACGCCGCCCCATTCCGCACTCCCGTTGTCGGTGTCTTCCTCCCAATTCAGAACTGACCCGAACGGACCGATCGGATTTGGGCAACAGCCCCAGGTTGAAATGACCTCTTCGGCGTCCGCAGCAGCGAAGTTTCCGAATTTGACCGCGAGGCGGAATTCATTGCAGTCCATTTCGGGCGGGCAAATATCGGCAGTACCAGGTGGCGCAACCGAAATCGCAATGAATCCTGAAATCAGAAACGAGACTGAATTCGGGTCATGGGCGAATTGCCGGAAAACCACTGCCGGCGTTTGACGTCGAGTAGGGTGATTGCAGTTTCCAGTTCCTGCCTGTTCACTGATCACGCTCCTTCCGCTCCGTGATATTCGGGCAGGTTCCCGACGCCGTCATCTCCGCGTTCACCGCCCGGTACTCGCCCCACAACTTATCCCCCTCATTCGGCAAATTGTCCTCGTGAAAGATCGCTTCCACTGGACATTCTGGAACGCACGCTTCGCAGTCGATGCACTCTTCGGGGTTGATGTAGAGCATGTTGTTGCCCTCGTAGAAGCATTCGACGGGGCAGACGACAACACAGTCGGTGTACTTGCATCCGACGCACGGTTCAGCGATTACGTGGGCCATGGCAGGGGGGTTCCTTGAGGGGGAGGGGTGAAGGGAAGGAAACGGGGAGTGAACCGGAACGGCACTACAGCCAGCCAGCGTCGAACGTGGAGAACTGGAATGTCGCGTTTGCCAAGTGGTTCGCGGGGGGCGAGCGGTCCGCACGGGGATCCTGGGGGACGGGTGGATTCTGATCCCTCACAAAATCGTCAATTCTTCGGCACATTGCCGCCATGGGTCGCTCGAAATCTTCCGGGAGCCGAAGACCCGTCCGGGATCTGTCGTACGTCTCAACCACGGATCGCAGGAGATCGATGGCTATCAACTTTCGACCCGACAGGAATCCGGACAGTCTCGCGTTTCGCGCAGATTCATCGCGAGCGAATCGGGTGAGATTGGCGTTCTCTTTCTCCAGGCGGTTGATTTTTGACTTCAGCTCCCCGAACTCCCGTTCCGCCACCACGTTCCTGTAGTTCAACTCAACCAATTGATCGACCACGGATTCCGCGACCTGTTCCCAGTGGTCGACTTCATTTCGATCCGGGGCGGCATCCTGGAAAACGACAGCCGCCCCCCGGTGAAGGTGATCGCAGATCAGTTCCATGGTCCGCTCAACCTGGGACTTGTCCTTTCTGATTTTCTGGATCGCCGCCGTGAATGTCTCGATTGTCCCACTGGGGAATGAACTGCTCATGCCGATAGCCCGGGCCAGTTCAAACCGCCAATTGTCCAGCGTCTTGCAAATGTGGTCTGTCCAGGCGACTGCGGAATCGTGGTCAAGCTGCCCGGTCGCCAAAATCAGTTCGCCATGTTCGCGATTCAACTTCTCGACCTTTCCGACGATTGATTCCCGATCCGCGTGCGGGGCGATGCACGCCTGGCGAATTGCTTCCAAATCGGTCAACAGATCGTCGATCGTTTTGCTGAATCCCAGGGCCTGAAGTTCGGCATTGCGGTACTTTTGCAATTCGATCTCTGCCGACTGCGCCCTCTCACGATTCATCATCTCCCGGTCTACCGCCTCGCAAACGTCAGAGTAAGCGACAGACCAGTACGGGGAGTGTTTCGCGAGTCGCTTTGAAACTGAATCCCGGGTGTTCTGTTTCGAAGCGGTCGAACACGCGGCGAGCTGCATGTTCAGAACTTCAATCTGCCGCTTCAGTTCGCGGGTTTCGGCGTCCAGCTTTTTGAGCCGATTCCTCTGCGTCTTCCGAACTGACGTCTGATCCTGGACTTTCAAAGCGAGTGCCCGGCGCTCACTCCACAAGATTTGGTAGTCACTTTTGACTTCATTGGGAAAGTCGCGAATCACATTGTCGCCAATGATCGACTGTTGGCCACTCTCCCCATCGGCGATTTCTTCGATTCGTTCGTTGGTGATCGAGAATTCCGATGGCGTGGTGTCGACGATCTCCGAAGCGGATTGTTCCTGATGCGAGTCTGTTTCTGGCGTGGGAGCTGGCGAAGACTCCCCGGGCGTGGGCGGTTGAATAGCCTCGCCCGCAGCCTGCGCTGGCGATGAATCTGGGCTTACTGTCGCCGTGCCGTACTTCAGATCAAATTCCGCCACCAACCGCGACGCAGTCGGCGGAATGAACTCCCCATCGGGATCAATCCAGTCTCGCATCCGCCGGCAGAGGTCAATCGCTTCGTCTCGCTGGCGGACGTGGTATTTGGCCAGCTCACCCGCCGCCCATGCGGATGACTTGCAGAGAGCGTTATTGTCCTCAACGTACGCGACCTTGGCGTTCAGTCGATCGATTTCGCGGGTGAGTCGATCAATGTCGGAATTCTGGCATCCTTCCAGGTCTGCAATTCTCCGATTCGCGATTGCTGCCTCTTCGCATTGCTTCAATCGCGCGATCTCCAGCAAAACGTCCGATTCGCTCCGGTGATGTGGGGAAATCTGTTCACAAACCTTGTGCCATGAATCCGCATAGCCCTCATGTAGTGCCTTTTTCATTGCGAGTTCGTGCCCCAGCCGCCCGATTTCCTTCCCGCAGGCGTCGAGCTGTTCCCTCAGATTCGAGATTTCGTCGGCCGACTCCTGCCGCCCCTGTTCCAGGCCGGCTTCGGTTGCCTCTTGCTTCGCTTCCTCCGTCAGTTTTTCCAGCAGAAACCGACGCCGCAAAGCCTTGAGCGTTCCGATGACACGCTTGGACGCCGAGGGGTAGTTCTCTCCGGTGATCGGACCGTGAGAATGAATCGCCGAGAGGATCGCCCCGTTGATTTCCTTCTCAGCGGTCGATCGGTCGTTCAAAAAGTCTGACATGATGAATTCCGTTCTGGGTGGTGTGGGTGAACTGAAAACTGAATCTGAAACTGAAACTGAACCTGGAAACTGAGCTGCTCAACCGGTCCTGGCCGCACGCTCTTGAGCATGATCCGCCGACAACGGACAAATGATCCCGATCCCCCCTTCGAACCGAATGAAAATCGGCCGCTCGGAATCGTCGGCGTCGGTGTAGTTCTTCTTTCGTTCAGGAGCCGCCCACATCAAATCTGGAAGCAACATCAAGCGGCGAATAATGCGGCGTGAGAAGTGCCGATTCCCGAGGGGGGCAAATGATTCGCCGCAGGATCCGCACTCGACATTGAAGACCTTCCCCAGTCCGTCGCAGTCTTCGCATGGGTAGAATCGCAATCTGTCGTTCTTGTTCGACTTTCGGACGAATTTCCCCGTCCCCTGGCACTCATCGCACGGTTGCTCTGGAATCCATCCAGTGTTCTTGCACTCAAAGCAAACTGGGGGAATCGTTGGCCACCGAAGCGGTTCGCCGTCCCTCCAGTCGCCGCCCGGCCCCTCGATCCACATATCCTCCGTGATCTTCTCGATTCCCTGGAATAGATCCATCACCGGCGGAACCCTGCCCTCAACGTCGACCGGGCAGTCCGCCGGCAGCAGCTCGCGAGCGAACACAATCAAGACCCGTGTGTCGGTCGCCGCGAGTCGGGTGTCGTTGGCGTAGGGGTTCTCGCCTTTGCTTTTCCTGGTCGGGATGGAGTACATCGACCTTGCCACCGAAAACGGGGCGCGGAGTCCGCTGAATTTTCCGTTGTGAGTTGGATCACAGAACGCGAGGGCGGGGATGGTTCGGATGGTGTGGTCGAGTGGCTGGTTGCTCATTTTACACGTCCCTTCCTACAGTAAATTTCAACCGAGATTTGCATGGCAGTGCAGAACAGAATGAACGCAACTACGCCCCAGTCTCCAAGTGTCATTTCGCTCATTCAATCGCCTCCGTTTCCATTGTCGCTGTCATCCCCGGAATTCAATCCGAGATCAGCCTGAATGATCGAGTCAATCCCCCTCAGCGCCTGAAGCGACAGGCTCTCTTCACTTCCCCATTTCGTTCGCGATCCGTATCCGCCAAAAATCTCACGAATCTTTTTGGCGAGTGCGATGAATTCGAATTCATCTTCCAGTTCCTGGGGGCTGGCGTAGAGTGCGTATGACGGATCGCCACCCCGCATATCCCAGCGGTCAATCGTGAATTCAAGATTCTGGCCGATGTCGTTGCATCTCACCGTGAAATACTTCCTGGAGATTTTGGTTATCGTTCCAGGGTAGAGTTTCTTTGGATTTTTTTTGTCTCTCCTGAAGCTGATCGGCCGGACGTGAACCGCCTGGCCAACCTCTGGCTTCTGTCGCTGGGGCTTGCTGCTCATGTGGCACCGCCCTTGAGTTTCTTGAGGCACAGCTTGCATGTGACGCGGCTCTTGTCCGTTGTCGTGAATGACCAGTAGCCGATCATCAGGGGGTGTTTCCCGCAGAGCGTGCGGTATCGCGGTCTACGGCAGATTCGTTCAGGCGGGGACTTGCGATCTTCCATGTGGTAGACGCTCATTCCGTCACCTCTTCCAATCGATCAATCGCCCGCCTAAGCACCTGGTATGGCGTCTCCCTCTCCCCCTGCCCTGCCAGCGAGAGATACCACCACGACAAG
>JAPLOC010000923.1:0-4505 GCA_026692825.1 Planctomycetota bacterium
GATGTAGAATAGATCTTCACGAACACGGCCCCCGACGAAACCCAGCAGCGCGGCGATGCCGATGATGAACGGAAAGGGGACACGGAAGAAATAGATCGCGACAAATGACGCGATGGCGATCGCGATCATCACTGGGTTCTTTAACACCCGCTTGCTGATCCGGATGACCGCTTCCACGACCACCACCACGACCGCCGCCTTCAATCCGTAGAAGATCCCCTGCACGACACCGATGTGCTGATATTCAACGTACACAACCGACAGTGCCAGGAGTGAAATCGCCCCCGGCAGGATGAAGAGCAGCCCCGCGACCAGTCCCCCCCGCAAGCCGTGCATCAACCAGCCAGTGTATGTGACCAGTTGATGCGCCTCGGGACCGGGCAACAGCATGCAATAGTTGAGCGCATGGAGAAACCGGTTGTCGCTGATCCATTTGCGTTCCTCAACCAGCAGCCGATGCATCACCGCGATCTGACCGGTCGGTCCGCCGAAGCTCAACAGCGCGATCTTAATCCAGACGCGCAGCGCTTCGCGAAATGTGACGGGACCGGGTTCCGACATGTGTGACACTCCGTTGTGGTGGGATCTGTTGCGGCGGGATTGTAGCGGTTTCCCGCAAGACGAACGACGGCGATTCCCGTCTCAAACGATTTCACCGTTCGCGCCAAACGTGATGGATTCATTCCGCCAACGCAGATGGGGGGACATTGTTGCATACCCCAGAATTCGCTGCGCCAGTCGCCATCCCCCCGAAGTCGTCAGATCGGGTGTTGCAACATCCGTCACCGGTTCCGCCTCGATCAATCGTCTGTATCCCAGATAGCTGGTCGTCATACGAGGATTGATTTCAACCACAACGACTTTCCCCGACGCGGAATCCGCCAGGAGGTCGATCCCCACATACCCCTTCAATCCACCGACGGCCCGACACGCAGCGACCGCTGTCGCTCGAACGGACGCCGCCAATTCTCCCGCCACCGGTAGAGATCCGCCGAGGTACTGGAATCGCCCGTCGGAACTCAAACACTGCTGCGCCACGGGAAGCGGCTCATACCCATCGCGCGCTCCATCGCACACCACCGCGACCGACACGGGACTTCCCGCGAAATACGGTTGCCAGATCGCCGACTCGAGCATTGGCTCCTGGTCCCATCGCTGGGAGAGATCACGCAGTTGCGCCTCATTGGCGATTAAAAATGTACTCTGAGATCCAGCGCCAAACCGCGGCTTGACGACGATGGGGAACCTGGTGATTCCCACTAAAACCGCGTCAACGAATCGCGTCACGTTTGGATCCTGGCGAGTCCATTCGAATGATCGCGTTGGAATCGTGGGAATACCGCGCTCGACGAACCGCGTGGCCAGCGCGAGTTTGTCTCCGCACAAGGCCACCGCGTCGGCCCCCGGTCCCGCCAGCGGCTTTCCCAGTCCCTCGACGATTCGACACCGCGTTTCGAGGATGTTGTCAAATTCCGGCGCGATCACCCAGGTCGCGTCGGCGGCGCGCGCGAGCTTATCGAAAAGCGAACGTTCTTCGGCCTTCGAATGGGCGATATGAAACTGGACACGTTCAATCGCCCGAGGGGAACCGACGAACGGCGAACCCAGTCGGGCATCCCAGGTCGAACTCACGGTCACCCCGGGAACCATCGCGAGATCGACCAGCAGGGCGGTCAGCATGGCCCGCCCCTCGATGGCCAACGAGCCGGCAATCACCGGCTCGGGCCAGCCGCCACCACAGACATACTCGGAGACGAAAATCCGCATCTGGAACTCCGACGTGATCTGCACCTGCTTGAGCGCCGCTTCGGGGGACATGATGTAACTCAAGTAGAACGGACCGAAGGCTCCGTAGTTCGCCGACGCTTCGTCAAAACGCATTGTGTAAACGATTTCCTTGATGAAGGCCGGCTCCTTACCCCATAGGGTGACGCCCCATTCCCAGTCGTCCAATCCGGTCGACGCTGTAATCACCTGCATTACCCGGCCGCCGAATTTCATCCCGCTCTTTCCATGCTCGGTCATCATCTCCATCCGGTGACTGAAGGGAATGGTGTACCAGTTCGCGTGAGGATCGCGAATCTTGTTCATCGGATAGAAACAGACAACTGGCCATTCGGGAAAATCCGGGAACAGCCGCTGTTTGCGCATAGCGACCTCGCGATCTTCGTACATCTTCAGCTTGACGCCAAACGCCGGGCTGGCGGGGTCAGTCCCTTCCGCCTTGAGCCGTTCGCCATACTGTTCGACCGTCGGAACGTATTCCGAGACTTCGGTGATCGAAACATACGAGTAGACCAGTTCGAGAGCGACTCCCAATGCCGAAGTGCGGATCGAGTGCCGCAGGCTGTCGAGGACCAGGGGATTTTCGTCCATCGCCAGAATTGCCAAGTCCGCCTTATGGCCAACGACCACCGAGGTCAGCAGCCGAATGGGGGCACCGGTCCGTTTCGAATCCAGGATCTGGCACAACTGCTGCGCCCCGGCGGCGCGATCGGCCGGGCTCAGCCAATTGAGCGCCGACTGATTGATGCGATAGTACAGGTGCAGGCAGTGCCATCCCCCCTTCATTAGAACGGTGGGTTCCGAAGCGGCGGCGGGGGGATGCGAGGGGCGGGCGGGAGCATTCACGAGAGGACAAGTCCTGAAAGTAGTGCGATGATCTGGATGAGATTTCCAGGTGACATCTCGCACCTGCGGATTCCCGATCCAAACCGCAGTATAACGGACAGTTTTGACAGGGGAAGGATCTGCAATTTGACAGTCGGGTTAGTCACTCTCTTCCGACTCAGCCAGTGGTTTCGATATCGTTCGCGGTGCGATTCGAAGAGCCGCAGTGTCACTTTTCCGACAATTGCGGTGGATTCCCTGGAACACCTGCCGACGAGGCGCAACATGCTCGATCGATCTCAGTCCTTTGTGATCCTCACGCTCCTTTCGCTGACGCTCGCGGGAATGATAAACCACGCGACCGCAGACGACGCGACCACTGTCTACGTCACTTTCTCCGGTGAAAAGCGAATCGCACGGTACTCTCAAGATCGAAAGTCGGGACGGCTGACGCCCATTGCGTCAGTCGCGATTCCGGGTCACGCGGGGGGACTGACAACCAGTCCCGATCGCAAATACCTGTTTGCCGCACTGCGGGAAGAGGGGCGGCTCGCCAGTTTTCTGATCGAATCCACGGGTCTCAAACTGCTGTCAGACATTCCCGCCGGCGCCGACCCCGCGTACATCGCAACCGACCGCAGTGGAAAGTTTCTGCTGACCGCGTACTATGTCGCCAATAAGGTCACCGTCCACGCGATTGATGATGCGGGACGACTGAATGCGGAACCGGTCCAGTCCATTCCAACCGCCCCGAACGCACACGGAATTCTCACTGATCCGACGAACCGATACGTTTTCGTACCGCACACGTCGGCCGATTCGATCTTTCAATTCCGGTTCGATCCAGGCACGGGCCGACTGGAATCAAACGAGCCCGCCGTCTTGCAGCGCAGCCCACAGACCGGTCCACGCCACCTGGCCTTTCATCCCAAACTCCCTGTCGTTTACATCGACAACGAACAACAGAGCAGCGTCACGTGGTATCGGCTGGACGAAAAACGCGGAACGCTGACCGCCAATGGCACCCTTTCAACACTTCCCGCAGGGTTTGACGCGGTCAATTCCAACGCGGATGTTGAAATCCATCCCTCGGGTCGGTTTTTGTACTTTTCCAATCGAGGACACGACAGCATTGCCATGTTCTCGGCGGTTCGCGACTTACGACGCGGGCAAAGAGCCGTTCTGGATTTTGGCCGTCGCACAATAGCGTGATGCGACCACATAAATCTTGGATTCGACCGTAGACGCGACGGCCTGGGAACTCCGTCCACTACTGCTGCAGGTTACACCACCGCCGGAGGAGTTCCCGCTTTCCCCCCGAAAGGTCGCGGGTGATTGGCATGTAGATCGTCGAGTACCAGATCGCCGGGTCGGTAAACGCCAACAGCGTCGCCGCGAATTCCCGGACGTCGGCGGCGTTGTTGGGGGCTCCGCGCGGACCCCACGGAATCACCTTCGACATGATCGGGTGTATCACCGAGTAATAGCCAAACACCTCGGCGTAAATGAAACTCCAGTCATTGATCTGCGAATCGGTGAATTGACTGTAGTCGTCGAAGGGAAGAATGCGGACCGTCGTGTAGTCGACGTTGTCCCAGCCGAAATTCGGGGAGATCGGCGTGGACAGCGTCGGATCGACGTAACGGATCATGCTGACCCCCGAGCGAAGCGCGGTCAGGGTCAACGTCAGTTCCCCTCCTGCGGGGACGGTCACCTGGTCGGTCTTGACGAGTACGACTCCCCCGGGAAAACTCGGATAGGTGGGGTTGTCGAGGTAGCCCAGCGTGTACTGAGTGGGAGCGAGCGCGGTCACGCCTCCGTCACAATCGACCCGGTAGTATGGATTGTCTGGGGGCACGGGAACCTGAGCCTTGTCGGGATTCACGACATCCTTC
>JAPLOC010000923.1:4523-7054 GCA_026692825.1 Planctomycetota bacterium
GATTCAGCTTGGCTGGCTCGGTGATCGCGGCCCCTCTTCTGCGAACCCGCAGCCGAATCGTCGCGGTTCCATCCACCGGATCCTTACCGGTCGGCTTGACCTTCAAGTCAAAGTACAGAGACCGGTTGTCCGTCAGCACGTCGAGTTCGTTGGACTCGAGCAGTTGACTGGTCTTGGTCAGGTCACGGAAAATGACCAATTGCCCGGCGGCGAGGTTGGCTTCGATCGTCGCCTTGTCGGCGCTCTTGGCGTAGGAAACGTCAACCACGCCTCCCCCGCGTTCGTAGGTCGCCTGATCATAGGGAATGTCGCCAATCGTCACCGATTGTGATCCGTCGGCTCCATATTGCAGCACGAGTTGCATCGGTCCCAGATCGAACTTCTTTCGGGTCTGGGGGTCCGCTTCGGGAAATGTGCTGGCGCAGTCGAGGGTGACGACCTGTCGTGCGGTGTCGACCTCGGCGAGAGTCGCCCCCAGCACGGCTGTCGAAAGTTTTGTGGGGTCAGTGCTGGTTTTCCGAGGCCGGTATTTCGCCGTCGTGAGCAGCGCCCGGCGTTTGGCTCGATGTTCTTCTTCGGTCAAGTGTGGTTTGGGGGGTACGTATTCAAAAGGAATCTGCGTGCGGAGCTTGCGCCCCACGGGGGCGGTCGCGAGTTCGCCTTTTTTCCAGATGCCAATGGACCCCAGCACTTTGCCGACATACGGATTGGAATCGTACTGCCGCTTGCGGAATTTTTCGTTCAAGTCGACCGCCTGCTTCTCATACAGCGCGTCATAGAAGCAGTAGCGGACCATCAACCCCTGCTCCGACATCGCCATCCGTTTCAATTCTTGAATCGCGGGGGAAATGAACGCGGGGTCATCAATAAACGAGAGATTTTCCTTCTTGAGCGCGAATTGAAAGACCGACGAGACCGCTTCGAATCCTTCGCACTGCGGACCGAGATTCTTGTACGGACTGATGAAATACGAATACGCTGGGGTGGGGTGGTCGGCGATCAGAACCGGAATCGACACGTTGGGTTTAGGACTGTAGGTCAGGCGAAACTGCCCGGTGAAGATCTGCGACGTGACGAGCGCGTACGGATCGACGTCCACCAGCACGCCCCCACGACGGCGACCATAAAACACATCACCCAGAATCTCGACCTGAAGCTGCAACGCCGGGTCGATCTCCGCTGTTGACTCTCCGGAAAGCAGCACCGCCCCGTTCACCCGGGTCTTCTGGAATTCGGTGTTGTGGTCGCCGTAGTAGTTCCAGTGTCCCATCTGGCCATGGCCGATGCCGTCCTTTCCCTCATCTTCATGGAAGCCCTTGATCTCCATGAGGCCCATCAACCAGTTGCGCAAATCTGGATTGTCATCGGCACCGGACCAGTTGAAGCTGTTTCCCTCCGGGGCAGGGGGGTGGACCGCCTGGGCGGTGGGGAACAACTCCATCTTGGGATTCAAGCGAACCGTGTCCACGTCGTAGACCGACGCCATGTCGTTATTGTTGGCGGTCGATGGATTGGTGTACGCGGTGCCAAAGAAACTCAACCGGGGAAGTGCGAGATAGCTCATGGGTCGGATTCGCGGGGGAAAAGTCTTTGCGGGTGGATTGCCACGTCACGGCGAGGCGGGGTGGCGGCAAGCGGTCAAAACCAAACGACGTGGGGCTACTTCGCTTTGGGACCGGACGTGTGAATGGACTGCGCCTCACGAAGAACCCAGGCGTAATCGGTTTGCTTAAACTGTTCCCCGGGAGCGAGTTCTTTGGCGATTTTTTGGAAGTCGACATTGCCAACCCGTCCCTCAATCCCTTTGGACATGTCCCACATATTCAGCCGACGGTTCGAATTGGGACCGATATTCGCCATCGCATGACAGCTTTTGCAGGACGAGGTCTTCGGAAAGTAGGTTTCGATATTGGTGTTGGCGAGCAGCACGGGACGACCGTCGGCGTCGGTCTCCTCGGTCTGCCACCCCATCACTCGATAGTGCTGCCATTTCGTCCCCTGAAATCGCTTTTCAAGCAGCGCGTTGTACTTAGCCGCCTCGGGGTTCAGCGTCGAATTCTCTCCGACCGCCTCCTGCTTTTCCTGCAGAAAATAGGTGTAGGTCGTCTGGGGATTGTCGACCTGTTCGAACGTGGTGAAGATCCAGCCAAATTGATCCCGGCGGATGATGTGAAACGCCGTCAACGCGATTTTGGAATACTGCAGCTTTCCGTCATCGTCGTAGTAGGCACCGTAAGCGGTCCAAAAACGGGAGTCGTCATCCCCTTTTTCCAGCAACTTCCAGGCGGCTTTGACTTCGGTCGCGTTGCGGGGGAACTCAAATTGAAACTTCGGATCGCGCCGTGCCGCCTCTTGTCCTTCGATGTTGTAGAGCGGGTGCTTGGACGGATTGGCCGCGATGTAATCGTAAAACTCGCGATTGCACCGCACGTCGTACCGAATTGGAACCGCGTGGGCGTCGACCACCTGTTGTCCGTCGATCATCCGATTTCCGGAAAGATAATGCAGCCAATTCGAATTCGTCGGGCCGA
>JAPLOC010000923.1:7115-15256 GCA_026692825.1 Planctomycetota bacterium
GTCCAGCGGCGGTGTCCCATCTGGGATTTCGCAGATCGCCTCCCAGGGGCAGGGGGGAGCCCCACCAATGCGGAAGATCTCGGTGGAATTCTTCAGTGTCTCCCAGACTGCGGGTCCGGTTCCCAGCCGGGCGCCCGGGTTCGCGACACCACGTTTCCCCGCCAGTGCGGGAGCGTTCAGATTCGAAAACAGAGCGACAGCCGTCGCCCCTCCACCGTCATTCGCCGGCAGCGATTCTTCATTCTGGGCGATGGCACAGCCAACGATCGCCAACAAAAACGCGGCCGCGGTCACGCCACGCGCGATCGGGGTCAAAAGCTGTCTCAACGGTATCATCAAGGTGACATCTCGCGGTGAATGGAAATTCTTGAAGGTGCCGGGATCGAATCTCACCGATCCCAATTCAAATGGGAAGTGGCACCCCATTCCAGGAAGCACCGCTCCGCCAATGCTTGATGCCGCCGCGCCGCGTCCTGGTCGCCGGCGGATTTCTGAAACCGGTATGCGAGCTGGTGGGCGATTCCTTCCACGTGCTTGTAACCGAATCGACCGGCCGCTTCAATCGCCCCTTGGTACGCCGCGACCGCCTCCGCCGGCGCGCCCGTCAGCCGTGCCTGCTCCCCCTTCAATAACTGGGACTTGTGTTCAAAATTGTGTGGACAGTGGGCGGCCCACTTCACCAGTCGCGCCGCGGACTTGCGAACGCCGCGAATTGACTTCCGCCGCGCCCAACCCGTCTGGCGGTCAGCTTGTGCCGCGAGGATCAGCCCGGTGAGAAAATGATGCTCGGCCGCATGCAGCATTCCGGGAGAGTCTTTGAGGTATCCCGCCGAGGTTTGCGACGTCGCCAGCGCCGCGTCGTATTCTCCCCACAGGTACTGTGACAGCATTTTGTTGACGTAGTAGTAATGTGCGAAGTGGCGTGAACCGTAATTCGCCAGACCGGCGACATACTCGGCCTCGTCGAACCCACTGGTGCTGAAAGTCGACGGACTCAGCGACTTTCCGCACAGGTTGCGGATCAATTGCCGCACGGACCGAATCGCCCCGATCGGCTCGCGCAGGTTCATCGGTTTCAGGAAATTGAGATACCGGTCGGCCTGAGCCCAGATCTCAGAAAACCGGACGCCGCGCATCAGCAGACTCTGGATGGTCGCCGCACAGGCACAACCGGTGTGGAACAGATCTCCCGTCGCGCGACCGGAGTCGTAGGTGATCCGCCACAGAGCCTCGGCTTCCGTCGCGGGACGCAGCCAACTGGTTCCAAAATATCCCACGACAAACGTCACTTCGGGGCGTTGTCGTTCCTGCTGGAACTTGTCGATGATGCTCAGGGCGAGTTGGCCGAACTCGTGACCAACAGGATGATTTCCCATCACACCTCCCTGAAAGATCGCGCCAAACACCATCCAGCAAATGGCGCAATCGGGCGTGTTTCCCGATTTCAGGCAGAGGTTTACCACCTTGGTGGAAATCGCGACGCACAATTCGGGGCGCACCTGATAGGCCGCCTTGGCGGTGGCGTTGATCAGCCGAACTGCGTTCACCCGCCGGGGGTCGCGCATCTCCGGCAGGTTGACCAGATCGGCCGTCTTCCGCCCACGCAATCGCCACTTCGCCTGGACAAAGTCCCACACGAACAACGGCGGGACAAAGCCCGCCGGCAACTCGACGCCAAAATCACGAGCCCCCTTGCGTCCCTGTTCATACGCGTCGGCGAATCGGGCCATGTCGGTGTAAAAGTGGATCAACCGCTCGAGCGCCACCACCCGGTCAACGTCGGCGTGCGCCAGGCGGAGCGCGTGTTTCGAAAACTCCTCGGCACGATCGAATGCCAGCTTTTGCAACGCGAGTTTGGCGGCCTCGGTGTAGAACCTTCCCGCTTTCTCGGGATTTCCACCCGCTTCCAAATGGCCGGCCACAGTCTCGGGTTGCGCGTCGCCGCTGCGCTCCAGCACGTCGGCGAGCCGCGCGTGGTGTGTCCGCAACACACTCGACTCAAGTCGGTTGACGATCGACTCGCGAACCCGATCGTGAAACGCTTCGACTTCGGCCTGCATCCCCGGACCGTTGCTGCGCAACAACCGTTCGAGCCGCAGCGTCGCCAACACGCGCGGCGGGACCGATTCCAGGTTCGCCGCGTCGAGGACGTTGCGCAGCGCGATGGGTTGTCCGGAAACGGCGACGACCTCAAGAACACGCTGCGCCTCGGCAGGGAGGCGTCGCACGTGCGCCCACAAGACCTCATCGAGACCATCTCCGCTGATCGCGTTCAGATCCAAACCGGAGTTCAAATGGCGCGCCAACTCGTGGACGAAGTAGGCCCCGCCTTGCGACTGCTGCGCGATCCGGTCGGCGCTCGCCTCCCGGTCCGGAAGGTCGGGACGCAACAGGTTGCGCGCCAGCAATCGGGTTTCGTCGGGGGTCAGCGCGTCGACCAGCACCTCTTTCCAACGAGCGGTCGAGCCTGAGGCGGGATTCTGCAACGCTTTGAGCGCTTCAGCCGCCAGCTCGACCGTGGCGGTTCCCACATTCACGAAACTGCTGTCAAACTCCGACTCCGGGTTGGGATTTTCGGGTTCGGGTGGGGCCTGAGGCTGGTTCGGTTGAATGACGCGCGTCGCCTCACAGCGGAGCAATGCCTGGAGGCAGACGCTCGAGTCGGCATATTCGCTGCGGTAGGCGGCCAGCAGTAGCATGCGTGGTGCCCGCTCTCCCCCCAGCAGATCGGTCAGCAGCGCGGCGCTATCAATGTCTCCCCACTGCAGGTCGTCGAGATAGACAACCAAGGGTTGAATCCTCCCGATCCGCCAAAACAACTCCCGAAACGCTCCGAAGGCTTGACGGCGCAGCTCCTGGAGATCGTTGGTGACGGTGTCGGACTGACATTCCTCATGGATCGACTTCACCCGCTTCAGCACGGGAAAGATCCGGGCGAGCGCGACCACATGTTCGGGAATCAACATCCGCAGGGGAATTTCGGTGGTGCGCAGGAACTGGGCCACCGCGTCGATCAGTGAGTCCACCCCTTTGAATGGAACCGATTCCTGTTCGTAACACCGACCCGTCAAAATGGTCGCTTGATTGGTCTCGTTCAATCGATCGAGAAACGCCTGGATCAGTGCGCTCTTCCCCGCTCCGGAGCGACCATGCACCCGAGCCACCACCGTTTCGCCCGAGCGTACCTGCGCGAATGCCTCCTCCAGTTCCGCGAGTTGCCGCTCCCGGCCAATGAACACCGAGTTGAGAGTCTCGGCTCCCCGATCTTCCAGCGAATCGTCGGCACCGAAGAACGCCGACACCTCGCTCCCCTTGGGGCGAAGTTCCGGCACGCGGTTCATCAGCCGCACGCACAGCGCATTCAGGTCGGCGGGAACACCTTCAACGACGTCGGCCGGTGCCGGCGCGTCGGCGGCCACCTTGTGCTGCAGACGCTGCATCGCCGTTCCGGTGAAGGGAACCCGGCCGGTCAGCGCCTGAAACAGCATCACGCCGACAGAGTACCAGTCACTCGCCTCGGTCAACGGCAAGACTTGGGCCTGCTCGGGGGACATGTAGTCAATCGTCCCGGCGAGGTTTCTCTCGGAGGGGCCTTTGGACTTGGCAGAGAGTTCCGCGACCAGGCCAAAATCCAACAGGATGACCGTTCCCGAATTAGAAACCAGCGCGTTGGCCGGCTTCAAATCGCGATGCAGCATCCCCGCGCGGTGCAGTCGTCGAACTCCCGCGGTCAACTGTCGAAAGGCGTCGCGCAGACGTTGAATGTCGGTGACCGCGAGGACGCCGCGCTCGGCTGGGGCCGATCGCGCCACCGGCCTCACCGGAATGTCGGCATCTGACGCGAGAAACGAAACCGAAGCACTTGGCGAATCGGATGCTGAAGGGACAAGCGTGGGGGTCTCACTCGGATCGGCCGACACCTCCGAGGGGGACGATTCCGCCGGTACCGAGGTGAATGTCGCTTCGCATTCCGCAGGGGTACTGAGAATCGTGTTCGTTACGTTCTCTCGCTTCCCGGGCGCGAAGGTATTCGTTTGACTGACTTCCCCTCGGTCGTCCTGGGCGTCGCGCGTCTTGCTTTCGGGATCGGACCCCGACTCGGTCCCCACCATCGAACTGTTCGATGGTTGCGCGCCCTGGAGTGACGACGTTTGGGGCACCTGATCGGATGCCGCCCGCAACAGGTACTTCTGAAAGGTCATCGCCCCTTCGACGACCTCCATCACGAAATACCATTGGTCCTGTTCGCAAAACAACTCGTGCATGCGCACCAGGTTCGGATGCACCAGTTCCGAGAGCGAGCGAAACTCCTGCTTAAAGCGGAAGATCGCCGTCGGGTCGACGTCGCGCATGGTTTTGAGCGCGACCAATTGCCCCGTTTCACGATCCTTCGCCAAGTACACCACCCCCATTCCACCCGACCCCAAAGTACGCAGGATCTCAAACCGGGTGGAGCCGGAAAATTCAACGGGTGGACTCGGGGGCATGCGCGATGTTCTCCAGCCTGGCACCCCGCCAGACGGCAGGACGCGGGGACGAGCGTTCAGGATACCATCGGGGCAAACCAAGTGCCAATTGTAGCGAAGACAACGCATCGAGCCGCGCCCGTCGGAAGCTGATTACGGGCAGACGCTTTCTGGCGGGCGCGGCACTGGCAAAGCCCCCGGCACAATCGAAAAACGGTCCTGCGTGCCCTGTGCGAGCGACCAACGGGAGCGGGAGTCATTGACCTCGAGCGGCAGCTCGGACCGGGTCAAGGGCCGCACCCTTGCTAGAATTTGTGGACGTAGCGGAGGTTAAGTTTGAAGCCTTCCGGGCGGTTTTCGGCGTTGGTTTCCCAGTAGACGTTGCAGAACACGTGTTGTGTCTGGGAGAAGCTCAACATGCCGCCGGGGCCAAGTCCCAGAACCTGTTCGCGTGAGTCGGGAACGTCGATTCCGTTGACTTGGGCGTCGGTCGTTTGCTTCAGGTAGTACCCGTTGATGCCAACGCGGAGCTTCTTTTCGAGAATCTCATGTTCGGCGGCGAAGTTGATGTGGAATGCCTCTCCGGCGCGTGTGCTGGTGACCCCGGGGCCCAGGATCGCGGCGGGGTCGTTATTTTCAGCACACCACAGGTAGTGGGCACGGAATGAGACGGTGTCTTTGGGAGTGAGGAACGCGGTTCCGGCCCAATAAGGATCGAACGAGAAGAATCCCGCCCCCGGATTGATGACGTTGGTTTTGTCGTAGAGTCCGGTGGGGATGTTGAATTGCGTTTCGAAGCGATGGACGAACAGCGGTCCGTTTTCCCCCATAATCGGATCGAACTGCAGGGCCGGTCCCACGAGCAGGTCACCCAGACCGCCATGATTCGCCGTCAGCGGAGTTGGTGCCGAGAAGTCGAGGTCGGCGGAAATGACCGGAACCAGAATGTCCAACGCAGGCTTCGCGTGCAGTGGAATTCCAAACAGCTCGATGTCGTAGTCCCACATGTAGATGAACTGGGAGAGCGAGACGAAGATGTCGAGTTGGGGGTCGGGTAGAGGAAGCGCGGCCCCATTGGCACCGGTCAGTTTGTCGGCGGTGTAGTAGCTGAGGTACTGAGAAAAGTAGAGTCCGGGCCCGGCAGGTGGGGCACCGTCGAGAAAGCTCGTGAATCCCAGGTTGACTGGGGGCAGCCCCTGGGGGGACTGAGCCCAGGTGGCTGCGGGTAATGCCACGAGGCAAACCAGCGCCAGAATGAGTCGTTGAGAAAAGATCCGCATGGGTGACGTCCTTGTCTGAATTCGTACCAATTCGCTTTCCTGTAAGGGAAATCCAGGTTTCTCCATCGGGTCGGCTGGTACCGCAGAACCAGCCTGGACGTGCATTCTTTCAAAAAGGATTCAAGTTTGCGCCAAGGTATCAGTTAGGAAAGCTGTGCGGGGTGCGGTCCGTGGCTTTGAAACCATTCGTCGATGGGTCCACATGTTCATTTCCTGGAATTTTGACGGCAGATTCCGACCCGATTCGTTCCGCCCGCTATACTCGCGGCTGCTGAGAACGAGAATGCTTCGACTGGCCACCTTCGTCCGAAATCGGTCGACAGAAGTTCGGCGGGCTCAGCGACGCCACGATGCCGCGCGTGCCACAGCGCTACGCCTACGGAACGGATGACCTTTTTCAGACTGTGTGGGTTTCATCATGACCAAACGCCTCCGCAGTGGCGGTGGCTGGAAAGCCATCGCGTACACCCTGCGTCTCGCCAACCAGGTCGGCTGGTTGAAGCTGTGGCGCGCCATGCGGTCCAAAAACACCTGCAAGACTTGCGCTCTCGGCATGGGAGGGCAACTGGGAGGCATGGTCAACGAGGCGGGCTATTTTCCAGAAGTCTGCAAGAAATCGTTTCAAGCGATGGTTTCCGACATGCAGGCGGGAATCACTCCGGAGTTTTTTCAGCGATACGGGTTCGCTGAGTTGCGGGCGATGTCTCCGCGACAGCTTGAAACCAGCGGCCGACTGGTCTTCCCCATCTACGCCGGCCCGGGGGACACCCACTACCGCGCGATTTCCTGGGACGAGGCGTTCGACCATCTGTCGAAAAAACTGATCGCTGCCGGCCCGCAGCGCAGCTTCTTCTACGCCAGTGGCCGAAGTTCGAACGAGGCGGGATTCCTGCTGCAACTGTTCGCCCGCGTTTTTGGAACGAATTATGTCAACAATTGCTCGTACTACTGTCATCAGGCCAGTGGCGTGGGGTTGGGAGCCGCCATTGGCGCGGGGACCGGCACCGTGCAGCTTGATGACCTCCATCAGGCCGACCTGTACCTGTTGATTGGTGCCAATCCCGCGTCCAATCATCCGCGCCTCATGCGCAGCCTGATGGAACTGCGTCGCCGAGGGGGCGATGTGGTGGTCATCAACCCCGTGCGTGAATTGGGACTGGTCAGTTTTCGCGTTCCCAGTGATGTGCGGAGTCTGTTGTTTGGAACCGACATCGCCAGTCTGTATGTGCAACCGCATATTGGAGGGGATATCGCGCTGCTGACGGGGGTCGCGAAGGAAGTCCTCGCCCGCCAGTCTCACGACGTCGCGTTCATCGAGCAGTCGACCGAAGGCTTCAGTGATTTCGTAAAACAGGTGGAGTCGACCGAGTGGGAGGAAATCGAGCGGACCTCGGGCGTTGATCGGGCGCAGATCACTGCGATTGCCGAGCGGTACGTTCGGGCAAAGCATGTGGTCTTTGGCTGGACGATGGGAATCACACATCATCTGCACGGAACAGACAACGTGCGGATGATCGCGAACCTCGCGCTGTTGCGGGGCATGGTGGGGAAGCCCGGCGCGGGGCTGATGCCGATCCGTGGTCACAGTAACGTGCAGGGGATGGGCTCGGTGGGCGTGACGCCACAACTCAAAAAGGCGATTCTCGAGCGGTTTGAACAGAAGCTCGGAATCGAAGTCCCCAAATCCCCCGGACTGGACACCATGGCCTGCATGGACGCCGCCGAACGGGGCGAGATGGACGCCGCCCTCTGCCTGGGGGGGAATCTCTTTGGGAGCAATCCCGACGCCACCTACGCCGAGCGGGCGATGAACAAGCTCGGGTTCGTCGCTTATCTGACAACCACGCTCAATACCGGACACGCCTGGGGCAGGGGTCGTGAAACGCTGGTTCTGCCGGTGCTGCCGCGCGACGAGGAGCCACAGACAACGACCCAGGAATCGATGTTCAGCTTCGTGCGCCTGTCGAACGGCGGCCCGCCGCGCTATGCCGGACCGCGGAGTGAGGTCTCGGTCTTGGCCGAATTGGGCAAGCGTGTTCTGGGAGACAAATACAAACTTGATTGGAAGAAACTCGAAAGCCACGAGGCGGTGCGGCAGTTGATCGCCGAGACGGTTCCCGGATTGGAGTCGATCTCCCAGATCGGAACTACAAAGAAGGAGTTCTTCATCCCGGGCCGTAAGCTCGATCCAGGGCAATTCCCCACGCCGAGCGGCAAGGCGAAGTTCCACGCGGTGGCGCTTCCAAAACCCCAACCGCTCGGCCCGCGTGAATTGCGAATGATGACGATTCGGTCGGAGGGGCAGTTCAACACCGTGGTGTATGAAGACGACGACCTGTATCGCGGTCAGGAGCGGCGGGACATCATTCTGATGAACACCGCGGACATCGTGCGC
>JAPLOC010000924.1 GCA_026692825.1 Planctomycetota bacterium
CAGGGTTTACTCGAGGGGAACGCGGGTCAGGTGCTGAATCAAGGGGTCGGAATTGTGGCGGCGATGGCCCTGGCGGTTGTCGGCACGGTGATTCTTCTGAAGGCACTCGATGCCGCCATGGGATTGAGGGTCAGCCAACAGGACGAACTGATCGGCCTCGACGTCAGTCAGCACGGCGAGGAAGGGTACATCTTTATCTGACGCGGCTGGCGGCGGTTGCTATAATCCGCCGGGCGCTCGCCCGGCGGTGCCGTCGTTGTCCTTGAACACCCGCACAGATCGATCAGTTCACCGCCCGTTTCGGAGCAAAGCATGAAGAAGATTGAAGCCGTCATTCGTCACTACAAACTCGAAGACGTCAAGAACGCGTTGACCAATGCCAAGGTTGACGGGATGACCGTGACCGAGGTCCGCGGATTCGGCCGGCAGCGCGGCCATAAGGAGATGTACCGTGGTGCCGAATACACGGTCGACTTCCTCCCCAAAGTGAAGTTGGAAGTCGTCGTACCCGACGCGATGGTCACCGAAGCGGTCGAGACGATCATGCGAGTCGCCCGCACCGGTCAAATCGGCGACGGGAAGATTTTCATCACCGATCTGGCCGAGGTGATTCGCATTCGAACCGGCGAGACCGGCGAAGCGGCGCTGTAGCGGCGTTGGGAATCGCCGACGTCCGGGGCGGCGCTTCACCCCGGACCCAGGGATCTCCCGGATGTCGCTCGTTCCGAACCCGGCCGATGATGACGCACTCCGGCGGCTGCACGCGCAAAAGGCGCGCTTGCAGTCGCTGAGAGACACGGCTCGTCGCAGCTACACGGGGGGAGCCGCCCCACTGCAGACGGCGGCACTCATCTGTTCGTCGATGGACGAGCTGGTCATCGAGCTGCTGGACGAGTGCCTGAAGGGGCTGAACCCTGCGGAAATCGAAGAGATCAAATCCCGCAGCGCCGTGTTGGCGGTGGGGGGGACCGGTCGGGGGGAACTCGCGCCCTATTCCGACGTCGATTTGCTGTTTTTGCACGAGAAATCGCGGAGCGCCGCGTTCGTCGCGTTCGTTCCGCGAATCGTGCGAGAATGCTGGGACATGGGCATTCAACTGGGGCACCGTGTCGCGACGCCTGTCGACGCGCTGGCCTTCGCCCGGACCGATCCGATTTTCGCCACCGCTCTCGTGGAGATGCGTCTCTTGTGGGGGAGCGGCCGACTGTTTGAGTCGTTTCGCAGTCGCTTCGAACGCCGGGTCTCTCGCGGGCGTTACAACACGTTTTACCAGGAATGTTGCGCGGCGCGATTCGAAGAGCGGGCCAAGTTTGGAGAGACCGATCGTCAGTTGGAACCCGACGTCAAACGCTCCCCCGGGGGGCTGCGGGACATTCAACTTGTGCGATGGATTGGATACGCGCGGTTTGGAACACCCGACATCGATTTGTTAAGACGCGGCGGTTACATCAGTATCGAAGACGCCGACGCATTGGCGAAGTCGCAGGATTTTTTGATGCGGATCCGGACGGAACTCCACTTCGCCGCCGGTAAGGCCCAGGAGATTCTCTCCCGCGATGAGCAATTGCGATTGGCCGAGATTTTGGGCTTCAAGGGGACTGAAGCCCAGCGGCCGGTCGAACAGTTCATGCAACAGTATTTTCGACACACCACTGCAGTGGTAGAAGTTGTCGATCGGTTCGTCGAACAGCAACGTCCGCGTCGCTGGGTGGATAAAGTCGTGCGTTTTGTGACATCTCACCGCACAAGTACGTTTTTTCTAGCCAACGCGGCTGAGGTGTTTCCGGCCACAAATTGCCTGGACGAGGTCGTCGGGAATCCGGAACTGCTGTTTCAGATGTTTGACCTGGCGGCATCGTACGGCGCGCGGGTGCCACCCGAGTTCTTCGCGGCCATTCGCGAGGCGTGCGGCAAGTTCACGCAGCCCCCCAGCCGCAAGGTCTCCGCGCAATTTCTGTCGATTCTGAAAGCTGAAAAGAATCTGGGACGGATCCTCCGGGACATGTATTCGAATGGCATGCTGGAATACATGCTGCCGGAATTGACGGGAATCCGCTGCCTGCTGCAATTCAATCAGTACCACGCGTATACCGTCGACGAACACACATTTCGCGCGATTGAAGCGGCCGAAGGATTGCGGGCTGCGGACTCCACCCTGGGAGAGGCGGCCCGGGAAGTCAAACAGAAGGCCTTGCTGCACCTGGCGCTGCTGCTGCATGACTCGGGCAAGGGGCATGTCGAAGACCATTCGATTTTGGGTGGGCGACTCGCGCGGCAGGCGGCAGAAAGACTGGGGTTGGACCCGACACAGTCCGACACCTTGGCCTTCTTGGTTCGGCACCATTTATCGATGACCATGGTCGCGTTTCGCCGCGATCTGCACGACGTTTCGCAGCAAATCGAATTCAGTCGGCTGGTGGGAAACGCCGAGGTGTTGCGGTTGTTGTACGTTCACACGGCGGCGGACATGTTGGCGGTGGGGCCAACAACATTTACAACGTGGAAGGAAGATCTGCTGGGGCAGTTGTTTCAGGGGTCTTTGGAGTGTCTGTCGGGAACACCGCCCGGCGCGGAGCTGGATGTCATTCGCGACTCGATTTGTGACGGCCTGCGGGAACCGGACAACAAGGCAATCGGCAAAAGCACTCAACGGGAAACTGCGGAGGCTTCCAAAGCATTGAAATCACTGATTGACAGTCTTCCCCCGCATTATATCGCCGGCACGCCGGTCGAGTTGGCGGTTCAGGATCTGCGAATTGTGCAATCGCTCGACACGCGGCCGTTGACGGTCACGGGAACCTACGATGCCGCGACCCGCAGTGTCGAATACCGCATCATCACCCGCGATCGTCCCGGGTCAGGGTTGTTCAGCAAAATCTGCGGCACGCTGACGGCCAAAGGAATGTCGATTCTGACCGCCAACATCTGCACCACGAGCCAGCAAGTGGCGATCGACCGGTTTCGGGTCATCGACCGTGATTTCGCGGGAGACGTTCCGCACTATCGGCTGCGCGAAGTGGAAGCGAGTCTGCGGGAGATTCTGGAAGAGAAACTCAGTGTCGAAGAGTTGTTCCAGCGGAACCGCAGGATGGGATCCTTCATCGTCGGCGAAAACGGGTTGCGGGAACCGCCGGCGGTGTCCATCGACAACCACGCTTCGGTCTCTGCGACTGTGGTCGACGTCTTCGCCCACAATGCCCGCGGACTGCTTTACACGATCGCGAGCGGTCTGTACGAATGCGGGCTGTCGGTCACGCTGGCGAAAATCACCACCCACGTCGATCAGGTACTCGACGTGTTTTACGTGACGACGATGGATGGCAGAAAACTCCCCGACGCGGAACTCCCCGCGATCGAAGCACAGTTGCTGCGACGGGTGGTTGAATTCGACAACCAGATACGGGGCGGAAAGTCGTTCTGAAGTATCCCGGGATTTTCCAGGAGCGAATGAACCGCGAAAGGCTCAGTGTCCGGTCGAAACACTTCGCTTTTTTGCAAACTCCCCAGGGTCGGGCTGGGTGTGTTTGATCCACGGCTTCAACAGGGATCCCGCGAACATTCCGACAAACGACGCCGCCAAACCGTAAAGCTGCGGAGGGACACACTGCCAGAGTTCTTCGCTTTCGGGCATGTATTGGGTTTCGGCAAACAGCCAGACGGGGACTGAAAGCAGAATCGAAAAGACCGCCCCCTGTGTGGTAGCGCGCTTCCAGTAGATCCCGCAGACAAGTGGCACAAATGCCACCACCAGCGTGACCTTGTAGCCGCTCTCCACCATCTCGTACATCGTACTCTCTGAATTCACCGAGATCAGCGTGGCGACCACCCCGACGAGAATCAACACCGTACGCAAAATCAGCAGCATGGTCTTGTCGCTGAAGTGTTTCGTGAACTGCTGCAACACATTTTCCGTCAAGACACTCGCCGGTGCCAGAAGCGTTCCGCTGGCGGTCGACAAGATCGCCGACAGCACGGCACCGAAGAACAGCACCTGACACCAAATCGGAGTGTCATGCAGCACGAGTGCCGGCAGGATTTTCTGGACCTCGCGCGCATCCTCCGAGCGAAAATGTTCCTGATAGGTCGGATCGATCACCGTGGCCGCGTAGGCGATGAACATGGGGACGAAGGCGAAGGCGAAGTAGAACAAGCCTCCACCCAGTGTGCCGATGAACGCCGTCCGCTCATTTTTCGCGCTCGTCACCCGCTGGAATACGTCCTGCTGTGGAATCGACCCCAGCGACATCGTGATGAACTCGCCGATAAACGCCATCCATGCGGAGGTTGTGATGTGGGGGAACAGCGTCAATTTCCCTTCTTTTTGCGCGGCAGCCACCACGACGTCAAAACCGCCCGCCTCGTTCCCCAGCAGCATGGCGACAATAATCAACCCGATGACAATCGCCACCGTCTGAATCACATCGGTCAGCGCCACCGACCACATCCCACCGAATAGTGTGTAGACAGTGACGATTGCCGAACCGATCAGAATCGACTGATTGAGCGACATTCCCGGGAACAGCACATTGATCACCAGTCCCAGTGCCGAGAGTTGTGCGCTGGTCCACCCCAGATAGGAACTGGCGATCCCCAGCGACGTGATGATCTCGACGAACTTACCGTACCGCAGATGGTAATAGTCGCCGATTGTCAGCAACTCGAGGCGGTAGAACGTGCGGGCGAAGAAGAACGCCACCAGCACGAGACACATCGAAGCGCCGAACGGATCACCTGAGACGAATCCCAAACCCTTGTGGGCGAATTTCGCCGAGACCGAAAGCACGGTTTCCGCACCGAACCAAGTGGCGAAAACGCAGGCGAAATTCATGTACAGCGGAAGCGACCTTCCCGCGACCATGAAGTCTTTTGAGTCCTTCACGCGACTCGAAGCGTAGACTCCCACCGCCACGGTGGCGACCATGTACAAAATCACGCAGGCGATCAGCATCCCAGACTCCCATCGAACCTCGTTCCCTGGACCCAGGGATTCGGGCGAGATGGTACCAATGCTGACTGGGAAGCTGAAGCGAAATCACGGACTGCGGAACGACGGTCCGGCGTGGTGAAACGTGACAGTTAGTGCAGTTGGTCGGCTCGCATTCGCCAGCGGGAACTGCATTTGGGACACCGCACCTGCATGATCTGGACCTCGGGGGTGATTCCCTTCGATTTGTTCTTCAGGTTCTTCTGGTCCAGAAACGCTTTTTTCATCATCGGCTGGGTCGACTTTGCTTCCATCAACCCATCAAAAGTACACTTCATGTTACGACACTTCATACGATGCGACGACATACCGACAGCTCCCAGAAAAAGAAATACGCCGCGTTGGGCCGCGCCTCGCGAATGGAGGACGCTCGACCACATCGGTTACCGCCGCCGACCCTCGTTCATGCCGAGGGACTCCGGACGGCGCATTCCGATGACCGGAACTTTAGTTCATGATATCAAGACGGTTGGATTTGTGACACCGCAGGTGAGTTGAGGCTTGTGGTGTTGTCGAAGCATCGTTGCCCGCACTCTCCGAGTCCGCGGCCCAATGTGCGATCTTGGTCGCTCGACGTACTCGGGGCTGGCGCTACCTCCCAGGCGACCCGCCCGTCGCGAAATGGATTGGCCCCCGTCGGGGCTTCGCCTCTTCGCCGGGCCTCTCGCGACCCCTCTTCATCCCGTCGTCCTTTTTTGTGGTCCGTTAGTCAATCGACGCCTTTTTGACCTGTTCCTCTTTCACCCGCTTCAAAACGTCGCTGACCAGTATCGACGCACCGTTTTGCCGTTTGCTCTCGCGGGCCGCCTCCATGAAAGCGAAGATCTCCAGCGTCTCGGCATGCGAGACAGGCAACTCCCCCCCTTTGAAAAACTTCGCCATTTCAATCGCGATTCCCTCGTAGCCCATGTATTTGTCGTCCGTCGGCACCACGCCCTTCACCGGGACACCGTGGCCGTAGATCCCCGCGGTCGAGACGCCTTTGTCACCAAACACCGTGGCGCTGTACTTGAGAACTCCGCTCTTGATGCCCCGATAGGTCGCCACCCGCCCGTCGGCCCAGACTCCAGTGATCGACTCCGCTGTCGAGGTCGAAACACACCGCACCGATTCACAGCCCGGTCCCATGATCGTGAAGAGGGTTTCAATGCTGTGCAGG
>JAPLOC010000925.1:0-3589 GCA_026692825.1 Planctomycetota bacterium
GATGGAGGGGCCGCATGCTCCGTACTATCAGTCCCAGCGGGGTGACCTGTATCGCGCCGCCGCCGCCAAACTCGAGGCGGCCGGTTTGGCGTATCGCGATTTCGCCACCAAAGACGAAATCGAAGCCGATCGCAAACAGGCGGACCAAGACAAACGCCCGTACCTGAACGTTCGGCGGTCGCTCGATCTGACCGCCGTTCAACGGGAAGCCCTGGAGGCGGCAGGCAAACCGTGGGTGCTGCGGTTCTTGATCCCGCGCGACCGCAAAGTCGAACTCGATGACATCATTCGCGGGCACGTCGAATGGGATGGCGCGCTGCTCCCCGACCCAGTGATTCTGCGGGGTGATGGCACGCCACTCTACAATTTCGCGACTGTCGTCGACGACGCGCAAATGGAAATCAGCCACGTCATTCGGGCTGAGGAACATCTGTCCAACACGCCGATCCAGGTGTTGCTGCATCAGGCGCTGGGCAACCCGCTGCCACAGTTTGCGCACGTCCCCTACGTCGCCGCGCCCGGTTCGAAGGAAAAACTCAGCAAGCGGAAGATCGAACAGTATCGCAAGAACCCCCAGTTCAAACGGCTGTTTGAAAAAGCGGACGAGATCTTTCCCCAAATCGGGCTGACCGGATCTGCGGCACTCGACCCGGTGATGGTCGAATACTACGAGAAGATCGGCTATCTGCCGGCCGCGGTCCTCAATGCCTTGGGGCGCATCGGCTGGTCGCTGGACGATTCGACCGAGATCATGTCGCTCGACACCATGGTCGCGAATTTCACGCTCGACCGGGTGGTGAAGGCTCCCGCTGGCTTTGACCCCGACAAGCTCTTCAGCTTCCAGGGGCATTGGATGAAGGAACTCCCCGACGATCAAAAACTCGCCGGCTGACTCCCCTATCTGGTGCAGGCGGGCGTGCTGTCCGAACCGGTCGATGACGCGACAAAGGAATTCGTCGCCCGGGTGATCGCCGCGCTGGGAGACCGGCTGAAGGTCTTCTGCGACATCCTCTCTGCCCGCTGCTTCTTCAGCGACGAATACCCGGTTGACGCCAAGAACTTTGAAAAGCGTGTCCGGAAGGAAGGAATACCGGAACATCTGGCCGCCTTCTCGAACGTGATCGCCACGATCGATCCGTTCACGGTTCCCGCGTTGGAAACCGCGCTGCAGTCGTATTGCGAAAGTGCCGGCCTGCAGTCGGGTGACCTGATTCACGCATTGCGACTGGCGACAACCGGCCAGCCGGTCGGGCCGGGTGTGTACGATTGCCTGGTTCTGCTGGGACGGGAGAAGTCGCTTGTCCGGATCGCGAACGCGATTGCTGTGAAGTGACGGCCGGGAAGTGATCGGTCGCGGGACTCGGTCTGGCGGAAAACGAGACCCTGTGCCTGTGTGGGTCTGTTGGAAATTGGACGCCGTGTACCGCTTACTGCGTGCGCGGCTCCTTTTGTTGCGTATGTGGGGTTTAGTGGCGTATGCGGCTTGACTACGCCAACGCTGGTCGGCGGGAAGGACCGGTGCCGAACCGGAATGGTTCGGCTTGGGTGGCATCTGTCGGCAGGCGGGAGACATTCACCAGTAATCCCAGCGCGAATCCGGTGAATAACAGACTCGATCCGCCATAGCTCATGAGCGGGAGTGTGATGCCGGTGATTGGCAGGAGACCGACCGTCATTCCCGTGTTGATCACCGTCTGTGCCGCCAGCAGCGCGACGATTCCGACCGAGAGCAGTCGGCCGAACGGATCTCGCGTCGCCACCGCGATCGCCAACCCGCGTATGAACAGCAATCCGTAGAGCAACAAAGCCAGGCTCGTTCCCGCCAGACCGAATCGCTCGCCGACCATGCACAGAATAAAGTCGGTCCGGCAGGCGGGCAGATAATAGGCGGCCGGGTCGTCAACCTGGGTTCCCTGAAATTGGCTCCCCCACGCCCCGCCCAGCGCCAGCACTTGTTTTGACTGGTGCAGGTGATAGCCGTCCGCTTTCCCGACGGCCGGGGCTTCTCCATCCCGTTGCTGGAACACCGCGGTGATGCGGGAACGCTGTTCCGCGCTGATCGCCGACCAGAAGATCGGCAGCACACACAACCCGAGGCAGGTAATCAGCGCCAGATGTCGTACACGCGCACCGGCGGCGAATAGCATCGCGAACAGAACGGGCAGAAACAGCAACGAAGTTCCCAAGTCGGGCTCTTTGAGAATCAGCCCCAGGGGAATCAGCGTCAACAGAAATGGAATCACCAGCCCCGTCAGCCGACGGTAGTTTTCTCGCGCGACCAGATACCGCGCCAACGCGACAATGAATGCGATCTTGGCGAGTTCGGAGGGTTGAAAATACAGCAGGCCGAGCGGTATCCAGCGGCGGGATCCCCACCGCGCGGGAAACAGGTAGACCGCGCACAACAGCACCACGCTCCCGACGAACCAGAACCAGGCCTGCTGCCGCAACAGCCGCAGTGGCAATCGACTGGCGATCACCAGCGATCCGGTTGCGAGCATCAGCCACAGTGCCTGCTTCCCGTACATGACCCCCGCCTGCGACAACGTGTCTCCCCGGGAGATTCCCGCCAGACCGAGCGCTGCCAACGCGGCCGCGAGGAGGAGGAGTGAAATCGGCCAGGAAGCGAGTGGGGATCGGGATGTCGAAGCGTCCATGCGTGTCCCGGAATTCAGATTGACGGGGTTGGGGATTGTAGAGGCGATGGGAAAGATCACCAAGATGAGTTACACCCCGCTTGGCTGAAAGCGCGGAATTTGCAAAGAGCAAAGAGCCGCGCACGTTAGTAAGCGGAAACCGTTGACCGCTTCCTGACGGGCGCGGCTCGGATACGTTTGTCGCGTGTTCCACCTCAAATTGGAATGGCTCGCGCCGCACGCAGTCGGTAGACTTCTGGCCAGTTTCCGCATTTCCACTTCCCGTTCGCCGCTCCGGAAGATTCGCGCCATGGTTCGCTCCCTCGCTCTTCGGCTGATTCAGGCGATTGCGTTCGCCATTCCAGTATTGTTCCTGAATCTGGCCCAGGCGGCGGACGAGCTGCCGCCACTGACGCAGGACGAATTGTTCGATGGACAGAAGCTGCTGGACGTTCAAATCGAAATCGGGGAGGCGGATTGGAAGAAGTTGAGTGCCCAAACGTTGAGCTTCGTCACCGCGTTTGGCAAAGGCCCGATTCCCGACTCATACGACTATTTTCCCGCCGAAATCACGATCGACGGTAGGAAACTGGGATCGGTGGATCTGCGGAAGAAGGGATTCTTCGGTTCGATGGACCAGGATCGTCCGTCGCTAAAAGTCCGTGTCACGGGGGCCGACAAAACCCGGTGGATTGGCGGTCTCGATAAACTGACTCTGAACAATAACAAGCAGGACCGTGCCGTCGTCAGCCAATTTCTGGCGTATCGACTGTTTCAGGTGGCCGGACTGCCTGCGCCGCGCTGCAGCCTGGCCAAAGTGACCGTGAACGGCAAGTCTTTGGGGATTTACACCCATGTGGAATCGGTCGATCAACCATTCCTGCGCCGCACGTTCGGAAACGATTCGGGAAACCTCTACGAGGGCGTTTTCCCGACCGACTTCCTCGCGGGAC
>JAPLOC010000925.1:3618-8427 GCA_026692825.1 Planctomycetota bacterium
GGGACGTCTGGAGCGGTTCGAGCTGAAGACCAACCGCCGGGAAGAGGACCGATCGGATCTGCGCCGTGTGACCGAGATTCTGGAAAACCCCGGAGAAGACGCGGCGGCCCGTCTGGCCAAGGAAATCGACCTTGATCAGTTTATCACCCACTGGGCGCTCGAATCACTGATTGGCTTCTGGGACGGATACGCGAGTAATCAGAACAACTATTACCTCTACAAGTCGCCCAAAGACTCGCGATTTCATTTCATCCCGTGGGGGGCCGATATGACAATGTCTCCCCCGTTCTTCCCGGCGGCGGGTGGCAAGTCGGTCTTCGCGAAGGGGCAACTCGCCTTCCAGTTGAATCAGGATCCGGCGATTCGCCAGCAGTACCACAAGACGCTGCTCAAACTGCTGGATACGGTCTGGCACGAAGAGCAAATGATCGCGGAAGTCGACCGCATCCAGGAATTGGTCAAGGGACAACTGCATCCAGCGCAAAACGGCACTGAGCAGGCGGCCGAAGCGACACGGAAATTCCTCCGCGAGCGCCGGGCCGAGATCCTGGCAGAGATCAAAGACGGTCCGATTCATGTCACAAAGGCCCCGGCCCAGCCGTTCTACTTCCGCGAATCGGGCAAGGTCTCGGCGACCTTCGCCACAGAATGGTCCCCCAAGGATGCCAAGAAACCCGTCGAGAGCAACAACGCGACGTTGGAACTCGAACTGAACGGCGAACCAGTCAAGTTCACTGCCGTCACCACGACCAGCGGCCCGGCCCGATTCGCTGGTTTTGGTGGCCCCCCGGGACCATTGCCCCCCACCGTCGTATTGATCGGCGTGCGGGAATCTGACAAGAAGAAACTGACGCTGACCGTCAATTTCACCCCCGACCAGTTCCAGAGCGCGCCGGAGGATTCGCTGGTGGTCCAGGGGGCGATGGTGGAGGGAGAGGGGGCGATTTTCGGCCCGGGTGTGAAGACGTTCCAGGGAAAGGTCCGCCTCAAGTCAGCCGGCCGGGAGGACGGATCCAAAGTCGAAGGGTCGCTTTCGGGAAAACTCTACGAAATGCGCGGCGGCTTCGGCGGTTGAGGATCGCGGGTTGAGTGCAACTCCGTCCTGCGGGGACTCCGCCGGGCGTCTGTTTGAAATCTCAGTCACACCGCAGTTCAGCGGGGATGACGCAGTTTGACGTCAACAATACTGCACCCCACCACAATCGGCAGGCCCAGGCTCTGGGCCCGCTCGATCAACGCGTCACTCTCGGAACCGGGGTTGAGCCACACTTCTTGGGGAGAGACCGCTGCGATCTCGTCGAGTAACTCGATTCCGATTTCGGGGGGCACGTACAGACTGACGCGGTCGACACGCCGGCCGGGGATGTCGGCCAGCGACCGGTACGCAGGAATGCCTTCGATCTCCCCCGCGCTCGGGTTGATGGGGAACACTTCGTAACCAGCGTCGCGATGCGCGCGGAGCGAAATGTTCCCGTATTTGCCCCGATCGCGGCTCGCGCCAATGATGGCAACAGTGGGTTTGGACACGGAATCGCTCAACCGATCTTTTCTTTGCCGACCCACTTGCGCAGCACCTCGGTAACCACAATGCTCCCGTCAGCCTGTTGATAATTCTCCAGAATCGCGATCAACGCCCGCGTGCAGGCGATCGCGGTCCCGTTCAGCGTGTGGGCGTACCGCGTCCCTTTCATCTCGGGCATTTTGTACCGGATCCCTAGTCGACGGGACTGATAGTCGGTGCAATTCGAGGCCGAGGTGACTTCACCAAACTCGCCTGCTTCGCCCCGCCCGGGCATCCACGCTTCGAGATCGTACTTGCGATACGCCGGCCCACCGAGGTCTCCGGTGCAGATGTCGATCACCTGGTACGGAATCTTGAGTCCCTGGAACAGCTCTTCCTCGATCCGCACGATCTTCTGGTGAACTTCTTCCGACTGATCGACCCGGGTGAAGGCGAACATTTCGATCTTCGTGAACTGATGCACGCGGTAGATTCCGCGTGTCGCCTTGCCGTGCGCACCCGCTTCGGTGCGGAAGCAATGCGAAATGCCCCCCACCAGGATCGGCAGTTTGGTGCCATCCAGAATCTGGTCCTTGTAGATCCCTCCCAGGGTGATCTCGGCGGTCGCGACCAGGCTCAGATCGGTTCCAGTGATCGAATAAATCTGCGTCTCGGCACCGCGCGGGTTGTACCCGGTCCCTTCCAGCACTTCCTCGCGCGCCACGTCGGGGGTGGTGTGCAGCGTGAAGCCTTCAGCACGGAGCTTTTCGCACGCGTACTGGATCAGGGCCAGTTCCAGCATGACGGCGTCGTTCTTCAGAAAGTAGAACCCGTGGCCGGCGACCCGGGCTCCCCCTTCCAGATCAATGAGATCGTGCTTGTCGGCGAGCGCCACGTGGTCCAGTGGTTGAAACGAATATTTCGCTGGCTCGCCCCAAGTGCGGGCGACTTTGTTGTCGGTGTCGAGCCGTCCGACAGGGGCGGCCGGGTGCGTCAGATTCGGGATTCGTTTCTGTACCTCTAGCAATTCCGCTTCGATCTCCTTGAGCTGCGTCTCCCCCTCGCCGACCGATTGACGCAGTTCTTTTCCCCGCGCGATCAACTGCTGCTTGATCGCCGCGTCTTTCTCTTTGGGAATCTTCGCTGACAGTTCGTTCTGCTCGCGACGGATGCTCTCCACGTGCGCGATCACATCACTCCGCCGCTTCCGCCCTTCCAGCAGGCTCTCGATGTCGATCGTCACGCCGCGATTGCGGCAGTTCTCGGCGACAAGGGCGTGGTTTTCGCAAATGAATTGAAGGTCGAGCATGGGGCTGTGGAATGAAAATGGTCGAGGGAAAGTCGAAGGACGGAATGGGGAACGCCGACGGAAAGTTACGACCGCGTCAGTTCCTGCCAGAGATGGGCGCTGGCTTTCGTTCCCCGGTGGAAGTCGGCGAGCAGAAAATGTTCATTGGGACCATGCAGATTGTCGGTATTCTGGCCCCAGCCGAGGAGCAATGTGTCGAGACCGAGGATCCTGCGGAAACTCTCCACGACAGGAATCGTCCCCCCTTCCCGGATGAAAACCGGTTCGACGCCGAACGAGTCGGCGATCGCCCGGGTGGCGGCGTGCATGTACCGATTGTTGGTGTCAAACGCGTAACCAGGGCAGCCATGCCACTCGCGGAATTCGAGTTTCACTCCGGGGGGACAATTCGCCCGCAGGTGTTGTTCAATCGACTTGACAATCTTTTCTGGAGACTGGTTCGGCACCAGCCGGCAGGTGATCTTCGCCCGGGCCCACGCCGGAACAATCGTTTTCGGGCCTTCTCCCTGGTAACCCCCCGTGATGCCGTTGACATCGCAGGTCGGCCGCACCCAGCGGCGTTCGAGCGTGGTGTATCCCGGCTCGCCAAACGGTGCCGACACTTCGATCTCTCGCAGGTAGGCCGCCTCGTCAAACCGCAGGTCGACCAGTCGGCTTCGCTCCTCGGGAGTCAGCGGGGGAATGTCGTCGTAGAACCCGGGAATCAGGATTTTGCCGTTCACATCGTGCAGACTGGCGATGATGCGCGCCAGCGCGTTGACGGGATTCGCGATCGAACCGCCGAAGATTCCGCTGTGAAGATCCTGTTTGGGACCACGGAGTGTCACTTCACAGGCGACAATTCCGCGAAGTCCGTGGGTAATCGCCGGCCGACCGGGACCAAATTGACTCGTGTCACTGATCACCGCGACATCGGAATTCAATTTCGCCCGCGAGGCGTTGAGGAAAATCTCGAGGTTGTTGCTGCCTACCTCTTCCTCCCCTTCAATCACGTACTTCAGATTGACGGGAACGCTCCCCACGGTTTTGACCCACGCTTCGGCCGACTTGATGTGCGTGAAGACCTGTCCTTTGTCGTCGGTCGCGCCGCGGGCGAAGACGTATCCATCGCGAATCGCCGGCTCAAACGGGGGCGTCTTCCATTCCCCCAGCGGATCGGGGGGTTGCACGTCGTAATGCCCATACACCAGAACGGTCGGCGCACCCGGCACATAGGGTGACTCGGCGTATACGATCGGATGCCCCGCAGTCTCGACCAGCACGACAGCGAAGTCGATCGACCGGAACTGACTGCGGACAAATTCCGCCGCCCGACGAACGTCCCCCTTGAACGCCGAGTCGGCACTCACACTGGGGATCCGCAGAAACTCCAGGAGTTCACTTTCGAACCGGGCGGAATTGTCGGACAGGTATTGATCGATCTGCTGCATGGGACGCCGAAGCGATGCGGGGCGGGGGGTGGGACTCCGCAGATAATAGCCAATCCCGAAAATCCCGGCATCCCGACGTGTCTGGAAATCGCAGGACCTACAGCGTTCCGAGGTATTCCAGCAATTCCCGCAACTCCGCGTCATTGAGCTCTTCGCCCGCGACGTTTTCCGGTCGATGGTGTTTCGTCAACACATCGACCAGCGACTTCGCTCGTCCGTCGTGCATGAACCGCCGTCGAGTCTGCAACCCGCGCAGGGACGGTGGATTGAACTCCTTGATCACATACCGCAGCGACCCGGTCCCCACGTCGTAGGTGTCGGTCGATGTGAGAGTGGTTCCGGTGTGGCAACCTGCACAACCCCCTTTGCCGGTGAAGGTCGCCCAGCCCCGTCGGGAGCTCTCGGTAAGTTCCCCATCCTTGCCCCGATGCGGGCTGTGGGCGGGGCGCAATGTCGCGAAAAATGCGTACAAATCGTCAACTTCCTGGTCTGTAATCGGCATCCGGGTTCGCATCGTGTCCTTCATCGATTTGCGAATCGCGATCTTGAGATCATCCTGCCAGCCGTGC
>JAPLOC010000926.1:0-1714 GCA_026692825.1 Planctomycetota bacterium
GGGGGGGGGGGGGGGGCGGAATCAGAGCGACTGAACCTCGACTTGATGGAACAGAGAGACCACGCGTGATCCCACGAGCCGGGCGGGGAGCAACTGACCCGCGTTGTCAGCCGCCGCCGCCATTCCCAAGCGGACGGCGTCGACCACATCCCAGCCCGCCGACAGCCCCCAGGCGATTCCAGCCGCCAGACAATCGCCACAACCGATTGGATTGACGACCTCGACGTGTGGGGGCTTGAGCAAAAAGAGCTGATCTACCGACGAAACCCACACCGGTTTCGCTCCCTGTGTGACGACCACCCATTCGGCTCCCCGCGTGTGGCATTCCCGCAACGCGTCGCGGAGGGCGGCGTCGGTCGTCAGCGGGTCGCCCAGGGTTCGTCCCAATTCCTCGCGGTTCGGCTTGATGAGAAATGGCCGGGAGGACAACGCCGCCAGCAGGGGCGGCCCCTGGGCGTCGATCACCACGCGGGCAGGTGAATCACGCATCAGGTGGGCGTAGAGTTCGGTCGGCGTGCCGGGCGGGAATGAGCCGGCGAGAACCACGACCGAGGCGTTCTCGAGTTCGTCGCGGAACGCGCTCTGGAACCGACCGAGTTCTGCCGGCGTGATCGCCCGGGCGTTCTCCACGATTTCGGTCGTTTCCCGCGTCGCGGCGTCCAGCAGCGTGGTGCAGACGCGTGTCCCTGCCATCGACTCGATCCACAGCGCGGGGACACCCAATGTTTCAAACTCCCGCCGAATCTCGTCGCCAGCGGGGCCACCCACGATCGCCAGCGTCTCCGCTGCGTGTCCGAAACGGTCCGCATCAAGTTCGCTCGGCGAGCCGGCACCGGACATCCCTTGATGGTTTCGCGGCAGGCCGGCCAATTCCAACGACGCACGTTCCAAATGTGCCAGTGCCACCCCCACATTCAGCACCTTTCCCGACGCGCACCAGTGCGCGGCGCGAGCCCGGTTTACTTCCCCCACACGCAGGGAATCGAGTAGCACAATCTGCTGCCACGCTGGCGATAAGCCGGCCACCAGAATCATGAGTGAACGTTGCCTGCGAATGAAAGTGGCTCTGCGGGAAGATCTCGGTTCGGGGTGTGATTATCATGGAAGCGGGCTGCGAATGAAACTGACATTTCTCAAACCGCGGCGGTCGTGTTCCATTGGAAACTCGGGAGCGTGCCCGCCATTTCGCGTTTCGTGTCCATTCCGGTTACCATTGTCGCAGCATTTTCGCCCTGAGGTGTTCCCACCTTGTCCCCCGCCACTTGCGGAGGGTGAGAGAGTCCCTCGCGAGTACCATCATGATCTGCAGCTCGCGTCATCCGAATCAAGGAGCCTGGATTGTCATCGGCGGCATCCTCCTGATGACCCTTTCTGGTTGCGGCGCGCCAATCGCGCCCGGTCACGCGTCCAGCCTGCCAGAGGAAAAAGCCAGTATTTCCCGCATACATCGTGATCCCGAGCGGCGTCGCGAACCGCTCGTCGACCGGTCGTCCGACACAACCCTGGATGTCTCGGCCTTCAATGGAATGCCGAAATCGCATGTGGCGGCGGTCCGCGAATACATTGACGCGGTCTGTGCTGCAATCCAGGCGGAACCAGTCCGGCGGAAACGGTTTGTCCATCAGGACAACCCGGACTCGCGCCGGAATGTCGCTTTTCCCGACGACGCAAACGTGGTCGCCGATCGGGATATGGTCGTGCCACTGGTTGTGTT
>JAPLOC010000926.1:1737-2073 GCA_026692825.1 Planctomycetota bacterium
GATTCAAGCGAAGGAAAAACCGCGGGTTGGCGCTCTGCGCCTGTCGATGGCGAGAATCGTGGTTCGATTTATGGGAGGACACTCATTTTTGAACCAGGAACTCGGAGTGAAAACCCCGAATCGCTGCCCGCCGCGCCGCTGGGGACAGACATTCCCTCCTGGGATGCATACGTCTCGGAACATGACCAGAGCTTCTTTCTGGAATTGAAAAAGCTGGTTCTGACTCCGCAGTACGACCACTCGCTGGACCGTGTTTTCGATGACTCGAGGTCATTGCGGCTCGAAGAAAGCAATGGTGCCACCCTTCTCGGCGAGTTCATTACAGTTCCCGTGAGT
>JAPLOC010000926.1:2096-4814 GCA_026692825.1 Planctomycetota bacterium
ATGGTACCGACGTATGCCGATTCCTCGCATATTCTCTGCTGGATGGTAATGGGGTCAAGCGGGCTCGCCGGGTCCAGATGACCGCTGATGGCCCGATTTCACCGTATGTTCGGCCATTGTTCTGCGAATCGCACCAGCCCAAGACAAAACAGCACGACGACCTGCTGCTGCCCGTTCCCGTGGATTGGCCACCACAAACGGGACGCGACAGGCGCCCACATCTGAACGCGATCGCACACGAAATGTGGTGTCTCGATGACTGGTTCCCCGAACAACCGCACGCATGTTGGGTCATCCGCGAGGCGAGCGATTCGCAGCCATTGCGGGAATCGTTTCTCTTGATGCCTGCCAGCGAGAAATCCGATCGCCCCGTGTTTTCGATCGTTCTGTTCGCAGATTCCGAACCGCGTCGCCTGATTGAGGAACTTTCGAAGCTGTTTCAGACGTCAGCCGAAACGGTTCTCAGTTCTCCCGCCACACTGGAACGCCTGGATTCCCTGTGCGAGAAAGTGCGGGATTGGTGATTTCGAATTCACTGAACCGCTGGAGTCCGGCGAGTGGACGTTACGGATCCGCAGCGTCGCGTTTGCAATGGAGTCATGCGGAATAAATTCCACGGTCCGAACACTTTCGTAAATTTCCCTGCGGCACATGCCGCTCGCCGCGCGAAATCACGGAATTGGTCGTGGACAAGTTCTAAAACACCGACTGCCCACCCTGGGCCGGCTGTTGACCGCCGGCGGGGGAGACGGAGGTTGGCGGTTTGGGCCTTCGGCCGCCGGCGTAATCCTGGCGTTTGGTGGCGTAACGGATCGGGAACGACGGCCAGACTTGCTGGGTCGTGCCGTCGACTTTCGCGTAGGGTGCGTCGAAAACCCGTCCCGACCACAACACATTCTCCGAGACCCACTGGGTGAATCCAAGCCATTGCCGATCGGGGGCCGAGATGTCGAAGAAATTCCGGGCTTCAGGTTTGAAACCCATGAACTCGCGGGGTAACGGCGCGGTATGCATCGCCGTCAGCAGAATCGCCATGGTCAGATAGCCACTCGCCGCGGCCCACACCCAGCGAATCACTTCATACAGCCGGGAGTCGAGTTCGATTTGTGTCGGCGCGAGATGTTCCGTCCCGAGCCGAAACAGGAATACAAACAGCGAGAATAAGCCGACCAGCGCGACAAAGTCGGCGAACGGCGCGACGGTCCGCCCCATCCCCTCCAGTGCCGGCGCGACCACCTCAAAAAAATTCATCGCCAGCAGGCCGGCGAACAGCACACAGAAAAAGTGCAGCACTGCCCCCCACGCCCCTTCGCTGGCGACGCACCACGCCACCGCGCCGAAGACCAACAGCAGCACGAACCCAAACATCGCGTCCATCGTGATTCAACCGGGTGAAGCCAGCGTTCGAGTCTACGTTCCGATCCAGTGTTCCGCTGTCGCCTGACCCCCTGTCGCCGAGGGGCCGGGGCGACCCGCTATTTGACGTTCGCCTGCAGCTCGGCGAGCGAGGTCGACCCTTTGACGACCAGTCGCAAGCCTTCTTCGCTCATGTAGAGCATTCCGTTCTTGCGGGCCTCGGCACGAACCGCCGAGACTTGGGCGTTTTCGCGGATCATGTCGCGGAGCCGCTCGTTGATGATCAACAGTTCGAAGACCCCCTGCCGGCCCTTGTAACCGAGCCCGCCACAGGTGGGGCAGGGATTGTTCTCGTCGTCGGGCGGTCGGTAGAAGGCGTCGATTTTCTCCGAAGGAAGCCCCAGTTTTTTGCACAACTCGGGCTTGGGCTGGTACGCCTGCTTGCAGTCATCGCACAGTTTGCGAACCAGCCGTTGGCCGAGGACACCGGTGATCGCCGACGCCAGCATGAAAGGCTCAATTCCCAGGTCGAGCATGCGGTACAGGGCGCTGATCGTGTCGTTGGCGTGGACAGTGGAGAAGACCATGTGCCCCGTGTTGGCCGCCTGGCAGGCGATTTTCGCCGTTTCGGCGTCGCGGATTTCCCCGATCATGATCACGTCGGGATCCTGCCGAAGGATACTGCGGAGCGCGCTGGCGAATGTGTTTCCCCCCTTCAGATTGACTTCAATCTGCTGGACGTTGGGAATGGTGTATTCGATCGGGTCTTCGACGGTGATGATGTTCTGCTGCATCGCGTCGATGTCGTTGAGAATCGCGTACAGCGTCGTCGATTTACCAGCCCCGGTGGGACCGCAGGAGAGGAACATTCCATGAGGCTGGTTGATCACCTCGCGGATCTGATCCTGCATCTGTTTCCGCATTCCCAGTTGCTGAATCTTGGAGACCGATTGCGACTGGTCGAGAATACGAACGCTGAGCTTTTCACCTTCACGCGTTCCCTGCGATGCCGCTCGGAAGTCGATCTTGCGTTTCTCGAGAATCGCCTTGAAGCTGCCGTCCTGCGACTTGCGTTTCTCGGTGATATCCATCGCCCCCAACACCTTGAAGATGTTGATGATCGACTCGCCCATCGCCCGGTCGAACGGTTCCGCGGGGTACATCACACCGTCAATGCGGTACCGGACGGCGAATTCGTCTTCTTTCGGTTCCAGGTGAACGTCGGTCGCCCGGCGCATGATGGCGTCGTAAACCAGTTCTTTGGCGGCGACAAACCCGCGGGATTTCTCGGCTTGTTTTGATCGACTGTCGTCTTCACCCCGACCGGAGACCGACTTGCCGATGAATCGGATGGGAGGACCG
>JAPLOC010000926.1:4820-11917 GCA_026692825.1 Planctomycetota bacterium
CCTTTGTTGGGGGCGATATTGATGCCGAAGCGGGCGGCGGCGCGAATGATGAGCGACTGAATGTGTGCTGGCGTCATCACCTTGGCCGAGTCGGGAACGCGATCGTTGCGTTCCTTCACGTACAGGCCCAGGGGGAATCCGTAGGCAAGAAACGACCCCAGAAGGCCCAGTCCGAAATAGGGAATGGAGACTCCCGCGAGGAGTCCCACCGCTCCCCCCGCGAGTACAGCGAGGTTCCAATTCCCGGCGTCGAGTTTCAGAGACTGCGAATCGTCGTCGACCCAGTTGGTGGTGTGCGTCCAGAGGAAGAACAGGGCGAGCAGGGGGGCGAAACGAAACAGACTGATGTACCAACCAGCGCCGGTCCCTTTGGAAGCCGCCCCGCGCGGATCTCGCATGTTCCCGCGGACAAACCCCCCGGGCGATCGGGGATATCGATCGCTCGAGCCGGCGGCAGGGGCGGGGGCGGAAGTCGGGGCGACGACCGGCTGGCCGGCATCTCCCGGGACCCCTGCTGGCTGACCGAACGGTGGAGCGCCTGCGCCATCTGGAGCTGGGTATTGCGCAGCCGCGGGAACCGTCAGCAGGCACGCGAGCAGCAACAGCCACCACACTCTTGTGCGACCAGAGATCACGTCATCTACCTCTGACGATGGACGGAATGGGGACGCCGGTGGGATCGCGCCACGGCAGCGCCACCCGAGGAAATATACCCAGAAACAGCATCAGATGCGAATGAAAAACTCAGAATCTGGGGGAATTGCCGGGGTGGCGGAGGGTTGCACCCAGTGAGATTCCGTTTACCGTTGAATATTCCCACAGGGTTGTTACAGTATTGGCCGAACAGATAGAAATCTGACTAACAGCGAAAGGTCGTGCGTTTGCAGTCTGTGACTGCTGCGTGACGTTTCTGTTCCCAGCAGACACCGGCTACACAGGCAGGTACAAGAAGACATGTCGATCACGAAAGAGCGGAAGACGGAGATCATCCAGGACTATCGACGAACCGATTCGGACACCGGTTCGCCAGAGGTTCAGGTGGCGATGCTGACCCATCGCATTGAAGAGTTGACGGCTCATTTGACGGTCCATCCGAAGGACCACTCCAGCCGGCGGGGTCTGTTGATGCTCGTCAGTCGCCGTCGGCGGCTGCTCGACTATCTGCGGCGTCATGCGCAGGAAAAGTATCTCTCCATCATCGGGCGACTCCAGCTCCGCAAGTAGCGGAGGGGGTGGTCTGACATCAGAAACACCAGGTGTGCACAGTGAAAGTGACGGATGTGAAAGTAACGGTTGAACGTGAGGTAGGGGGACGGAAGCTCAGTCTGACAACGGGGGAGATGGCGAAACAAGCCGCCGGGGCAGTGGTGGTGCAGTACGGAGAGACGGTTGTCTTCGTCGCCTCCCAAGACGGCCCCCCTCGTCCGGGGATTGATTTCTTTCCGTTGACGGTCGATTACCGGGAGCGTGTGGCGGCGGCAGGTAAGTTTCCCGGGGGCTTTATCAAGCGGGAAGGGCGCCCGACGTTAAAAGAAGTACTCACGGCGCGGCTCACCGACCGTCCGATTCGCCCGCTCTTTCCCGAGGGGTATTTTGACGAAGTCCAGGTGATGGCGAATGTTCTCGCCTGTGACACCGACAATGACCCCGACGTTCTCGCGATCATCGGTGCCAGCGCCAGTCTCTCGGTCGCCGGCCACATCCCTTTCAATGGCCCGTTGTCGGCGGTTCGCGTCGGTCTGATCGACGGCGAATTTGTCCTGATGCCGACTCAGGAGCAGTTGAAGACCAGCGCACTTGACCTGGTGGTCGCCGGCACGAAGGCTTCGATTCTGATGATCGAAGGTTTCGGAGACCAGCTCCCCGAAGAGCAGATGGCCGACGCCCTGATGTTTGGCCACCGCGCGATCCAGGAAATCTGCGATCTGCAGTCGGAACTGGTGAAAAAGGCCGGGATCGTCCACACCCCCTACGTCGCCCCTCCCGCCAACCCCCTCATCGCCCGACTCAAGAGCGAAGCGTACGCTCAAGTCAAAGAAGCGAAGTCGGTTGTCGGCAAGCAGGATCGCGCCGAAGCGGTCTCCAACGTCAAGAAGGCCTGGAAAGAAAAGCTGTTTCCGGCCGGGGCGGTGACAACCGCCGACGGCGCGACGGTCGCTCAGTTCGACCACGCGATGTCGGAAGTGGTGTCCCGGGTCGTCCGTGATCTAGCGCTCGAAGGTCGTCGCCCCGACGGTCGCGGCGCGACCGATCTGCGCGACGTTTCCTGTTCCGCGGGGGTGATTCCCCGGGTTCACGGGTCGGCTCTGTTCACCCGTGGCGAGACGCAGGCCCTGGTCACTGTGACTTTGGGCACCGTCCGCGATGAGCAGCGGGTCGACGGGCTGTTTCCCGAGACCACCAAAAAGTTCATGCTCGACTACTACTTCCCTCCGTACTCGGTGGGTGAGTGTAAGCCGATCCGCGGCCCTGGTCGTCGCGAAATGGGACATGGCGCTCTGGCTGAGCGCTCTGTGGAGCGGGTTCTCCCCGCCGCCGACAAGTTCCCCTACACGATCCGCGTCATCTCGGACATCATGGAATCCAACGGTTCCAGTTCGATGGCGAGTGTCTGTGGTGCCACGCTTGGTCTGATGGACGCGGGTGTTCCGATCCGTCAACCGGTTGCGGGGATTTCGATCGGCCTGGTGAAGGAAGGAAGCAAATATGTGCTTCTGACTGACATCATTGGCGACGAAGACCACTACGGGGACATGGATTTCAAGATCGCGGGAACGGGCAAGGGGGTCACCGGGATCCAGCTCGACCTGAAGATCGACGGAATCAACGAAGAGATCATTCGCGGCACCCTCGCTCAGGCGAAGGAAGCCCGGCTGAGTCTGTTGCGTTCGATGCTGGCGGCGATTCAGCGGCCGCGGAAAGAGATTTCCGCCCACGCTCCCCGGCTGGTGCGTCGTCAGATCGACCCCGCGAAGATCGGCCTGCTGATCGGTCCGGGTGGCAAGACCATTCGCGCCATTCAGGAAGAGACCAAGACCACGCTCGACGTCGACGATTCGGGTTGGGTGACGATCTCGGGTTTTGACCAGGCGGGTGTTGAAGATGCCGTCGGCCGGGTCGAGGCGCTCACTGAAGAGATCAAGGTCGGCAAGATCTACAACGGAACCGTCAGCTCGGTGAAGGATTTCGGTGCATTCATCGAAATCGTTCCGGGCAAAGACGGGTTGTGTCACATCAGTGAACTTGCTGACGGTTACGTCAAGTCCGTACTCGACATCTGCAAAGAGGGTGACAAGGTGCAGGTGAAGGTGATCGCGGTGGACGATCAGAACCGGGTGAAGCTCTCTCGCAAGGCGGCACTCGCCGAGCTGGCGGGAGGTGGCGACACTGACAGCGACGACGCGAGTTCGTGACCAGAAAACTCGGGAGTGCGCCATGTCTGCCGAGGTCCACCTGGCGGACGACGAACGACAGCGTCTGGTAGACCAGTACGCCCAGATCGCCGCCTTGGCCGGTGGGCTGGCGCACGAAATTCGAAATCCCCTGTCGACGATTTCGCTCAACCTCGAACTCCTGGTTGAAGATATCGCGCAGGGGGATTCTCCCCGTGACCGTCGCATGCTTCGCAAGCTGCAGACGGTCCAGCGGGAGTGCGGGCATCTTGAGACAATTCTCGAAGATTTTTTACGGTTCATTCGCGTCGGTGAAATCGATCTCGAGCGAACCGATCTGAACGAGCAGGTTCGGCAGTTCGTCGACTTCTATCAGACCGAAGCCTCAGCCGCCGACGTCGAGATCAGTCCGCACTTGGGGACGGACCTGCCTCCGGTGATGCTCGACCAGACTCTCTTTCGGCAGGCCCTCTTCAATCTCTCGCGGAACGCACTCCAGGCAATGCCCAAGGGAGGGTTGCTGGAATTGCAAACCTGTGTGCGCGATGGGTGGCTGGAATTGTCACTGATCGACAATGGCTCGGGGATGAACGAAGAGACCGTGAAGAACATCTTCAAAAAGGTGTTCTTTTCGACCAAGCCAGGCGGTACGGGACTCGGGCTTCCGACCGTTCGCAGAATCGTGGAGTCGCATGGGGGACGGATTTCGGTGGATAGCGCCCCCGGTCGCGGCACCCGATTCACAATCGCCATTCCTCCCGCTCCGGATTCCCCCGTTCCATGAATGTCCCCGCAGAACAGGCGGTTGAATCGACCGCCATGCCGATCCGTGTGCTGATCGTCGACGATGACGAATCACACGCCGAGGCGGTCGCGGAGAGCCTGGAACGGAGCGGCCGTTACGAATGCACGGTCGCGAATTCCGGTCCCCGCGGTGCCAGTCTGATCGAGAGCGACACGTTCGATGTCGTCATCACCGATCTCCGCATGGCCGACGTCGATGGGCTTGCGATTCTTCGTAAGACAAAAGAAGAACTCCCCGACGCGGAAGTGATCCTGCTGACCGGGCATGGCTCGATCAATTCCGCGGTCACGGCGATGCAGCACGGCGCCTACACCTATCTCACCAAGCCGCTCGATATTCATGAGTTGCGGGCCGCGGTGGAAAAGGCGTCCGAACGTCTGCGACTGATCCGCCAGACCGCAGAGCTGAATCGCCGGCTGGATGAGAAATTCGGGTTTGAAGGGGTGATTGGGAACAGCCCGCAAATGCATCGGCTGATCACCCAATTGCAGCAGATCGCCCCGACCGACAGCACGGTTTTGATTCAAGGGGAGAACGGCACAGGGAAAGAGCTGGTCGCCCGCGCGATCCACCAGAACAGCCGGCGGAAGAGTAAGCCGTTCGTTCCACTCAACATCTCGGCACTGTCCGAGAGCATTCTGGAAAGTGAACTGTTCGGTCACGAGAAGGGATCTTTCACGGGAGCCGAGCGGCGCCGCGTCGGGCAGTTCGAATTCGCCAACGGCGGGACGCTGTTCCTGGATGAGGTGGGTGAAATGCCGATGAACACGCAGATCAAACTGCTGCGGGTTCTCGAAGACGGCCATATCACGCGGGTGGGGGCGAACGAACAGGTTCGCGTCAACGTGCGGCTGGTGGCGGCGACGAATGCCGACATGAAAGAGATGGTGGCCAAGGGGTCGTTTCGCAAAGACCTGTATTACCGCCTGAATGTCGTCAATGTTTTTCTGCCGCCGCTGCGCGAGCGGAAGATGGACCTGCCGTTGTTAATGGACCATTTCCTGCGGGAAATGCTCAATCGGCATACGAAGCAGATTCAGGGATTTTCGAAGGCGGCCCGGTCTGCGCTGATCGCCTATGACTGGCCGGGGAACATTCGGCAGTTGCGGAACACGGTGGAGCGGATGCTGGTGGTCGATCTGGATGGCCTGCTCGACATTGATGATTTGCCCGATGATATTCCCCCGCTGCACAACGTGCCTGCCGACGTTGAGCGGAGCGTCGTTCCGATTCGGGGGAGCGATTCCCTGATGGGGCATACGCTGGAAGAGATCGAAAAGTACTACATTCAGCGCACGCTGGAAGCGACGCAGGGGAATCGCGAAGAAGCAGCCAAGGTGCTGGGGATTGGCGAGCGGACGCTGTACCGAAAGATCAAGGAATGGGGAATCTAGCGCCACCGTCTGACCCGGTCCCCGTTCCTGAACCAGTGAAGAGGCGACGCTGGCTTCGACGACTCGGCTATGTCGTCGCCGTGGTGTGTGTGCTGTTCAACGTGATCGCGTACTGTCAGGCCCGCGCGATGACGCAGTTCAGCCGAGGGGGGCCGCCAATGCCCAAGCCAGAGCATCTCTCGCTGTCGGCGAAGCTCTGGTACGGCCTGTTTGGCGTCAGCGTCCCCCGTCCGGAGAATCACGAGACACCGGTCGACCATGAACTGGAATACTCCGACCGCACGGTCGAGGTGGCACCGGGGGTCAAACTCGAATTGTGGTGGGTACCCGCCTTGGAATCGAGGGGGTTTGTGATCGCCCTGCATGGTTACGGCGACTGCAAGTCAAAGCTGTTGACAGAGACCGAGGTGTTTCACGACCTCGGCTACGATGTGATGCTGGTGGACTTTCGGGGGAGCGGCGGATCGAGCGCCAGTCACACGTCGCTGGGGGTCGAAGAGGCGGAGGATCTGGAGGCGGTGTGGGCGTATGTAACCGAAGAGTCGCGAGGCAGGCCGATTTATTTGTATGGCCGCTCGATGGGGGCGGTCGCCGCCCTGCGGGGGATGTCGCGTGGCCAGATCAAGCCAGCCGGCGCGATTTTGGAATGTCCCTTCGACCGAATGTCGACCGCGATTCGGCGTCGATGCGACCTGGTGGGGGCACCCCGATTTCCGACGGCGGAACTGCTGCTGTTCTGGGGGAGCGTGCAGTTGGGGATGAACGCGTTCGAACACAATCCGGTTGATTACGCCCGCGATGTCACCTGCCCGGTACTGCTGTTGCGCGGCGGGGACGATCCGCGGGTGCATCAAAGTGACCTCGAGGAGATCGCCCGCAGCTTGCCGACCGCGCCCAAGGTCGAAGTTTTCGCCGGCTGCACGCACGATCCCTGTGTGCGGCACGACCGAACGCGGTTCCGCGAGATTCTGGCAGACTTTTTTAAGAACGATCCGCCGGTGATCCCGGCGTTTTAAACTCCACGCGGCCGAAAACGCGGCATTGAGTCCGAGCGCGGTCACTTCTTGCGGGGGCTCCACCGATCGGGGCGATGGAATTGCCTCACACTCCCCGCGCGGCTAGAGTAACCTCGAACGTGCTCGAAACGATTTCGTCACTCCCTCCGAGGCTGACTGGTTCCATGAATCAACTGTTCGCGAAAAAATCGCTCAAGCATCTGCTCGAGGAAATGGCTGGCGACCACCGGCTGAAGCGGGTGCTGGGGCCGGTCGGACTCACGGCGCTGGGAGTGGGGGCGGTGATTGGTGCCGGCATTTTCGTCGCGACCGGCTCCGCCGCGCACAACACGGCGGGCCCGGCCCTGATGGTCTCGTACGTGGTCGCCGGTGTCACCTGCATCTTCGCAGCCCTCTGCTACGCCGAGTTCGCGTCGATGGCTCCGGTCGCGGGAAGCGCCTACACGTATGCCTACACCACTCTGGGTGAATTGTGCGCCTGGATCATCGG
>JAPLOC010000927.1:0-3512 GCA_026692825.1 Planctomycetota bacterium
CACCGGCGTCCAATGAAAAAACGGAATCGCATGACGCTCCCTGACTGAAAAAATGAAGACATGAAAAGTCCACGTACAGGCCGGATCTTACACCGTAACCGGCCGAAACGTAGAGGCAGCCGCAGAGCCTCGCTCATCAGGAAGCGTTGAATCCACGCTACCAGTCCTTGCCGTCGGTTTTTTTCGCTCCAACGAACCGTACCAAACTACCGATTCGATCCTGAACCGATTCTTCACTGTCGCCCGCCTCAGTCCCGGGCCTCGGTACCCAGAGATTCGTCCGGCAGCCTCGGAAGGCTCTGTGGAATCTCATCGATCGCGCCGTTCCTCACCAGTTCCAGCGCCAGAACCTCCATATTGTCGTTGAGATACTTCAACAAATTGGGTGAGTACTTCGCGTTGTACTTGTAAGACTCCATTTCCTCCAGCACTTCTTCAGGCGAACGATGCTGGACGAACAGCCTGTAGAGCGCCACAACCCCACCGGTCCGCTGTGTGCCGGCGGCACAGTGAACCAGTGCCGGCTTGCCTCGTTTTGTCGCGTCCACCACCGATTTGACGGCCGCGGCATATACGACCACATCGCCCGTCCCGTCGGCCAGCAGGACATGATTCCGCCGTTCAATTCCCAGTTCTTTGATCGCCGCCAGTTCGGCCTGTTTGTCCGCCTTTTCCTGCGGATCGGTGGGATTGTCGTCGGTCAGGTCAATCACCATCCCGATCTTGTTGTCTTTGAGTACTCCGCGAACCAATCGCGCGGCGATCTGTCCGCTGCGGTACAGTCGCCCCGGTTCAACAACGCCAAACCGCTTGGGAAAGACCTGATGTCGCCAGCGCGCGATGGTTTCGGCGTTGACCGCCAGGGCGCTCAACGCCAGGACGGCACCGACCGTAAGCATCAACCGCGATCGGCGACGAACGGAATGAACGGCATTCATGCGGAATCGGCTGCGAAAGTCAGGGAGGGGCGTACGATCCGCGCACACCGGCGCGGGTCCGCAGATTCCGCCATTTCCCCAAACGCGTCAAGATCGACTTTTGGCGACCACACTGGGGTTCGAGGCAATTTCGTCCGACGAGAGTCGTGTGGGTTAAACCCCACACGACTCTTCCAGATTCCGGTCGATCAATCGTCGAGCGCCAGCCCCCGACCGATCCGGCGGCCGAGCAGACGGGAGATCGAAACCAAGTCGTTCACGTCCACCCGCCCGTCGAAGTTCAGGTCGAAGTAGGGGGCCGCGTTGGCCCGATTCAATTGACCCGCGATCGCCACGTAGTCCACACCGTCGACGACTCCATCGCCATTCACGTCTCCAAATAGTCGGTGGAAGCGGAGCGTGCGATCGATGCTTCCGTCGCCAGTGAGGTCGAGTTCCAGAGCGTAGTAGCCGTCGTCCACCCCCCGGCTTCCCAAGTCGATCACCAGGGTGTTTCCGACCGCGGTTACCTTACCGGCCAGAACGACAGGCACACCAGCACCGGTTCCGTCAATATTGAACCGCTTCAGTCGGATCTGGTCATTGTTGCCGTTGGAATCGTTGACACTCGCGACCATCCCCGGCAGATTCCCGGAGCCGGCGAACGCGACCTGAAGGACTCGTTTACGTCGAAACTTGCGACCGTCAGCGGCACAGGGGCGAATGTCGCCGAGACGACCACGTCGGCAGGAGTCGCGGGGGCTTCCTCGGCATTGCCACGGATGTCGATGCCGCGGGTGTAGAAGCGATAGTTGTGCTGTCGTCCATCGGAGATCGCCTGGTACTGGACCGAGGCGCGATACACCCCCAGAGCATCCGCCGCCCCCGCAGGCACACGGGTCACCAGGGAATCGGTCGATCCATCGACAGAGACATAAAGATCGAACGCGGCGAGAGTTCCCCCGCCATTGTCGACCCCTTGCATCGAAACGGTGAATTTCGCTGAAGAGGTGTTGACTCCGGCCACCTGGGTATCGGGAGCGAACAGGTCGGGGACGACGATCGCCGCGTCGGCCGCGAACGCCGACTTCGGTTCCGTGTTCCCCGCAAGATCGCGTGACACCGAGCGGAACAGGTAGAGATGCGCTCCATCGGCCGTGAAGTTAACCGACGTTCCCTCGCTGAATTTTCCGGTCGTGTACAGGACGAACGGCTTGCCATCGGTTGAGACGTAGATCTGGTACAGATCCAAACCGGAGCTGGGGGCGATGCCGGCAATATCCAGATCCGATCCCGTCACGTTGACCGTAAACGTCGCGCTGGTCGCGATCGCGGGGAGCGGGTTCACCCGACTGGTGGGGGGGACATAGTCCATCAACCAGCGGTCAAAGGCGGTGTTGGTTCCGGAGTTGCCACTCAGATCTTTAACGCCCCGTGCGTCCACCGAAATCTCGTAGACCCCCAGCGGAATCGTCGGCGCGGTCAGCCCCGAGATCCGCCAAGTGGTACCGGAAACGAACGTCACCGACTGGGCCGGCCCCAGCAGATTGGGACTGCCGTTGCGGGTCAGGCGGAAGTCGGCAATCGACAATGTCCTGGGGTCGACGGCTCGCGAGAATGTCACGTCGACGCTGGCAACTCCGGCGTTTCGCGGATCGGGAGTGACGGGCGTGAACACCGCCGTCAACGCGGCCGAGACGTCGAATGTTAGCGTGCCGGTATCAACACCGTTGTTTCCGTCACTGAGCGCGTAACTCGCCGAATCGCGACCAGTGAAGCCAGAATCCGCGATGTACGTGAATGTGCGATCCGCATTCACGAGAAGTCGGCCATGTTGCGGTTGAGTTAGAACCGTGGCGCTCAGAAGGTCGCCATCGCCGTCGAAATCGTTGGCCCGGGGATCAAATATCACCGGGAACTCTCCGATCGCGTTGATTGTGTCGGGCCGCGCGATCGGGACGTCATTGGACGGGTCGACGGTGACCGCGAATGTTCGGGAGGTACGGTTACCGGCCTCATCGGTCACCGTGAGTGTGATGTGTGCCACGCCCGACGCGTTGGCAACCGGATGAATCGCCAGCGTCCAGTCGTAAAAGTCGGGCTGCGGTGTCACGGTGACATTTTCCGCGGGCAACAGGCCCGGGTGCAGATCAGCACCGAAATGATGCCCGGCGTGGTCAGCCTGCCGCACGGCGAAAGCGCACGAATTCGCGCCAGTGATTCGTCATCGACCCGCCCAGCCCGCGCCAGCAGCTCTGACTCCGTGATGCTTCCCTTTCCAAACGCGTACAGGTCGTCCGATCGACCCGACGCGTTATTCAGTTTGACCTTTGTGACCAGTGCGGCCAGTTCGACCGCATCGCGCGCCTCATTGGCGAGGATCTGCATCTCGACTGCCCCGGCGACAAGCACATTTGCGACCGCAGCCGTCCGGGGAGCCGCGACCAGCGGATCAATTCGGTTCGGAAGCCCATTCGCAATGAACGCCTGGTTCGCGAATTCCAGTGCGTCGTCCACGATCGCATGCACTGTGTCGAAATCCGTCAAGTCGGTATGCCCCGTGACAATTCGCCGGGCGATGGCACGATTGACCGC
>JAPLOC010000927.1:3517-8274 GCA_026692825.1 Planctomycetota bacterium
CCGGCCAACCAGGCCGTGGCACCAGTCACCAGCCCACCATACGCATCCACCTGCACCAGTACCTTCTTGGCTCTGGGGTCGTCCGCGAGGCTCGCATCGAGATGCGCAAGTGTCGAAAGATCCAGGTTGGGATCCAATCCGACCGCAAGCAGAATCAGTTTTTGAGCCTGCAGATAACTCGGCGTCCCGCCTTGGCGCGCGATCTCATAGAACAGCAGGAACTCGTCGGTATCCGTGTCATCGACCAAACCGTCGCGATTGAGATCGGCTCTCAAATCGCCGCTGGTGAAGTACTGTTGGAAGAGATCCGAATCGGCCCCATCGATGCTGGAATTGGCGTCGAAGTCGATCAACTGCTCGTCAATGGGCGTAACCGCGACTTCATTCGCCAGAGTGGTGAATGGTGTCGCGACCAAGTCTCCCAGATGCTGACTGAGGGTTGATGTATGTGCCAACCCGGTGGTGGTATCCACGCCACCCCGAATGCGGACAATACCGCTGCCTGTGTTGTATCCATCAGGAATAAACAGTTGGTAGTTGCCGTCCACGTCGGTCGTCGTCGACGGTTCGCCGACATCGAAGTCCAAGTTGTTGTTGGCATCGAGCCACACGAATCCGCCGCTGATCGGGCCGGCTTGCGCCTTGCCGAAGTCGCTCGATCCGCTGAATCCGCTGGTGTCGAGTTTGAACTCGGCCAACTTGAACGTGGCGAAATCTTTCTCGTAGACCACTTCGGAGAAGAAGAAGAAATCGACTTCGACCAGCACTCCGAGAAACGCTTCGATCTTGCCGTTGAGTTCGAACAGATCGAGAGGATTGTTCTGGAACGCGGAGATAATGTCACTGCCGCGCACCTTACCGTCCGCCTCACCGCTGCGCTCTCCCTGATCCACCAGATCAAGGCCAATCTCGCCACGGATGCCACCCCGGACGAACCCGCTGACGATCCCCAGGTCCAATCCGGCACCGACGGCGATGAAGGCGTTGACCTGCAGTTCGTTTTTGTCAAACCCGCTGGGGCTCAGGTCGTTGAAGTAGAAGCCATCGAAGACTTTGTAGGCTTTCGACGGAGCGAAATCGTCTTCCTTCCACTCATCCAGGCCGGCAGTGTCAAAACCGACCGCAAGATCAGTCGAGACGCTGAATCCCCCCTGGATCAGGCCGGCGAGCGGTCCCCAGATGCGGAACTTCTGCAAAATGCTAAAGTCGAATTTGAAGTCCGGAACATCGTACGTGACGATATCAACCGCCTCTTCACCCATCAGCAGCGACATCACCGTGTCGGGATTGAAGAGATTGAATTTGAAGCCTTCGAGTTGGCCGAGCTTCTTAAAGACGTTGGACTTCTTCGCGGTGGCATCCACCATGGCGTTCTGCGTCGCCGCCCCGGTGGTCTGATTCAATGTCGACGTGGCACCGCTGGCGTCGCGGGTTCGCGCCTGGGCCGGCTGCTGACCATTGGTGAGCGCGGTCTGTCGGGCATGCGATGCGTTGTTGGCCGGGTCGTCGCTGGCAGCCCGCAAATCGGACATCGAAAAGTCGCCGAACTCAATCGTGGCGTTGTCACCGCCCGAGAGGGTTTCGTTGAGCGTTTCCGACATATCAATGATGTTCGACAGGATCGTGGCGAACTTGATGGCGGTCTCGATCGCCGGCTTCTTGTCCGCCGGCGCCAGAACCTTGGCGACCTCGAGCAACGAAACCCCGGGACGGCCGTCGCTTTCAAACGCTCCGTCCAAACCCAGCGCGCCGAATACCTTGGTATCGGCGTTCAACACTTGAACGATCGGCTTGATGGGGGCCAACAGATCATCGACCGTCTGGATAATCGGAGCGGCGAAGTCCTTCAAAAACGTCCCCAACTGCATTGTCACATGGTTGAAGTCGACCGTGAACCCTGTCTTGCCCGCCTCGGCTTCATTGCCGAAATTGAACAACGGGAAATTCACCGCCAAATCAAACGAGAACGACGGGAACGCCTCGTTGCCGCCAATGCTTGTCACCGCGTGCAGTCCCAGATTCGCCCCGCCTCGGAAGCTGTATTCGAACAAATCGAGACCGGCCTTCAACTGGTCGGTCCGGCGGGTGTTTTGCGAGCGGACCTGGCGCGTGAAGTTGAGCAATTCCTTGAGCGTAAGTCGATCACCGTCGTTGAGCATCTGCACCACCGGGACATTCGCGGGAAACCCGGTCGTGTCGAACGTGTTGTTCTGCTCGGCGGAGGGTTCAAGCGTCTCCCCCTCTTCCGATTCGGTCAGCTCGCCGTTGAAATCGAGATCGATGAACCGCTGCCCCGCCACGGTGATGGCGGCGAAATCCCGAATGCCGAGTTTTCCGTCCGCCTCGGAATCGTAGAACGTGAACGAAGACTGCGTATCTCCGATATGGAACCGCTCGGCGATCTGTTGATTGCCGACCGTGTTCGGATCCGCGATATACAGTTCAACGATCGGATCACCCGCTTTCGTCGGGAGATCGCGGACCCCGTTTTTGTTGAAATCGAGGAAACGTTTCCCGGTGGTCTCCTTGACGACAGGAATGGTGACAAACAGCGATTTGCCATCCAGGGACTTTTCAGGAACAACAATCGTTTCCCCTTCGACCGCCTGCGGATCGAGCGAATCGAAACCATTCCCGTTGAGGTCGATGTAGACCGTTCCTGTTCCCGCCCCCTGGACCGTAAATGGACTGGTCCCTCCCGCGTACTCGCCGTCCTCGTTCTCAGGGAATGTCGTGTCACCGAATCCCGAGTTGACGAACTTCTCGTTGTAGTCCAGCAGTCCATTGCCGTTGGCGTCGGCGAAGGCGATTCCCTTCCCTTGCAGCAAGGTTCCTTCTCCGTCCTTGCGAATATTGGCTTTGAGGACGCCATCCTTGTTCTTGTCGAGCTGCTTGCGCAGTTTGGCGCTGATTTCCTCATCGACATTCGGGGTACCGTTGCCGTTCGAATCGAAGTAGAACTTGGCCGTCGTACCAGTTCCAACCGACTGGATCACGAACTCGTTGACCGTATTCTGCCGAGTCGTCCAGCGTGGTGTTCCACCGGCGATCCAGATTTCACTCTTGTTCTTCTGAGCCGGCGTCAGGGCCGACCAGTTCGAAGTGAACGGGTCAACATTGCGCTTGCCGATGTCAAGTTGACCGTTGTTGTTCGAGTCAAAGTAGACGATCGTCTTGCCATTGAGAGTCCGAGTCCGATAGACCCCCTCATTGGTGATCGAAACCTCCTCGTCAAAGGTTCCGGTACCATTCCAGTCGGCGTTCTTTGCGTTGGCGAGCGGAGTGCCACCGAGTACGGCGACAGTGGGGAAATCGGCGGGCGCGCCGGCCAGGTCGACCGGGACGCCGCGGGGATTGACATTGAGAAACGGCTCGGCGACGGTCTTGACCACGGTGTCGGGATTGCCGTCGATATTGGCATCATCGATGAGGTTGTTCGCGGGGTTCACATCGACGCCGATCGCCGCCTGGAAGTCGCCGCTCGCCAGCATGCCGTCGCCGTTGATGTCGAAGAACTGCAACGTCTGGTAATTGTCGAGATCGTTGAGGCCGGCGTGGAAGTGAATCCCCAGTTCACTGGGGTTCTCGGAATCGTCCTCAAAGTCGACCTGCAGGAATCCCAGAGCGCCCGTTCCCGAGAAATTGTCGAGCGTGACGGTCGCGTCGACATCGAGTCCGGTCTGCGCGGTATCGATAAAGAAGCCGAACGTCCGGCTCAGGCCGAACACAAACTCCAGCTTGAATTTCACCTCGGCCTTGAGTCCACCCGAAGTCTGCAGCGTGAGTCCGAGCGCATCGAGACCGATGTCGGTTGACAGATCCAGGCTGCCGATGTGCCAGGTCTTCTCCATCGTGATATGGAGGGTGATCTGGTCTTCGGTCGCCTCGGGTACAATCGAGAATTCGTCGAGGAAACCCTTATCGGTCGGGTCGGCGGTGGTCGGATCGTCTTGTGCACTCTGCGACAACTCTGCCAATTCCGTCGCGGAAAGTTGATTTTGCGACTTGAGCGTCGTTGTCAGCGGAGCCAGCGACGAATCGAAGAATCCGCCGACTTCGGGGGCCGCCGTCAGCAGGTTCCCCACCAGTGGCAACTTCAAGCTGTCGAGACTGTCGCGCAACACGGCAAAGCCGGCAGCCAGCGCCTGGGCGGTCTGCCCTCCCTGCAACTGCTGGTCCGCCAGATGGATTAACTGCCCTGGAACCGGGGCTCCATCCCACGCCGCGTCCTTCGGACTGGCAAGGGTGGCATTGATAATGCCCTGGTGCCAATTGCCGGGCTCAGCAATGGCGTTGGGTTTTCCGGTGACGTTGAATTCCTGGAATTTGTACCAGTCAGCCGGCCGGAAAGTGAACGTTTTCGTATTGGCTGTGATTTCTTTCCCAACCCCCACATCGATTCGCACGACCTTTTCCGCCCCACCCGCGAGCGTCAGACTCACCTCGAAATAGTCGACGCCAGCACTCGACTGCGGCGTCAGGTTCGTAACGATCAGGCGTTGGAACTTGTCCCAATTCCCCGCGACTGGAACTCCCGCCGCGTCCACCGCGGTTCCGCTGGGAATCTGGAACGAAACGAGGTCACCGTTCGCTTTGGTTGTGTTGTCAAACATCTTGAGCGCCAGGTTCCGTTCGACAGTCTGATCGTTGACTGTGATGTTCTGGAGTCGGGCGTCGATCGCGGCTGCCCAACCGAGGTCCGTTTTCACCAACGAACCAAGGTGCAACTCGACTTTTGGATCGGTTGTGCTCGCGCC
>JAPLOC010000928.1 GCA_026692825.1 Planctomycetota bacterium
ACGCCAGCAATCGGTCGACCAGTGCCGCCATTGCACCATCGGGATCGCGCGTGAAGGCGTCGGTGAACGCGGCAACCTCCTCGGGAGTGGGAGGCAAACCGATGAGATCAAAATAGACCCGCCGGACCAGTGTTTTCGGCTCTGCGGGAGGAGCCGGACTCATCCCGGCCGCGTTGAGCCGCGCCCAGACGAAGTGGTCGATCGGGTTCTTCGCCCAGTTCACTTTCTGCAAGTCGGGGAGCGCGGGCCTCCGCACAGGCTGCCACGCCCAATGGTTCGACCGCAATTCGGCCCAGTGGTAGGTCTTGGGAATCGTCCCCTCAATGGCAGGATCGCCCTCGGGCCAAGCCGCTCCCTGGGCCACCCACCGCGCCAATAACTCGATTTGCCCCTCGCCGAGTTTTCCCTTCGGAGGCATCTCGAACATCTGCCAGCGCACCGCCTGAACCAACAGACTCTCGTCCGGTTTGCCCACGACGACTGCCGGCCCCGAGTCACCCCCTTTCAACAATCCATCGCGCGAATCGAGTTTCAGTCCCCCTTTGATTCCTTTTGTCGCGGCCGCGCTGTGGCATTCAAAACAGTTCTCCACCAGCAGGGGCCGAACCTTGGCTTCGAAAAACTCGAGTTGCTCGGGGGAGAATTTCACGTCGTCGTCGGCGATCCCGACCACGGGAGTAAGCCCCGCGAGTGCGAGTGCGATCCCCTGCAACAGAAGCCGCATCGGTCGGGTTCGAATTGCGTCAACGATCCCTCGTGCGACAGCAGAAATCGCAGATCTCCAGCGCGAACTCATGAATGAAATCTCTCTGCGGCGGGAAGGATGGAGCGGGGGTTGGGCGGGGCCGTCACCGATCGCAACGAGTTTATACAACGCGAGACCGAAAAGGAGGTGTTGGAGCTTGAGCCGCGCCCGTCAGGAAGTGGTTACCCGATTCAAATATCCCGGGTTCTCCATGACGCGAATCCGGAGTGGAATCCCACTGGGTGGCGAAGTATGCTGATCTCATGTCTCCGCCCGGCACATCCACCGCACTTCCGCGTGTCTCGCTCGAACATGTCGTCGAGACGCCCGAAAACGTTGTCTTGACGTATCAGCTTGCCGGCCCCGCGGCACGGATGGGGGCGTTTTTCATCGACTTCGTCATCCGGATCGCGATCTTCGCGGCGTTTACGTTCCTGGCCGTCATGACGCTGGGGCGATTTCTGCCGGCGCTCACAGTTGCGATGGGGCTGGTGCTGTACTTCGCCCTCGACTGGCTGTATTTCGCGATTTGCGAAGGCTTCTTTCGAGGCAAGACACCGGGCAAACACATGTACGGTCTGCGCGTGGTCCACGCCGCCGGCTACCCCATCTCTCTGTGGGAAGCAGTGGTCCGCAACTTCGTCCGCGCGATGGATAATGCCCCGTTCATACTGTTTCTTGGATCCTACGGTGTCTGCTGGCTCACGATGTTGACCTGCGGCAAATTCCGCCGATTGGGGGACATGGTCGCGCAGACGGTGGTGATTGAAGAACGCCGCGTCAGAGTTCCCAAAGAACCGATCATTCTGGAAAAGATCCAGCCGATTCCGCGGAACGAATTGGGTGGGTGGGTGCCCGCACCGACGACGCTGGCGTTGATCGAGGAATTCCTGGGGCGTCGCGGCGTGTTGAATTACGTCCGCGGACACTCGATGGCGATTGGGTTGGCGCGGGTGCTGGCGACCCGGCTGGACTACAAGGGACCAGTATCGCAGGTCGAGGAATACCCCATGGCGTTTCTCGCCCGGGTCTACGCCACGTTCTACCGCGTGGACGATGATGTTTTGAACATCGCCGACGAGATCCGCGGGCCGAAACGGGGTAAACCGAGCCGCACCGTGGAGGTCGCCACGTGAATAAGCGTCAATTCGTCACTGCGAGAAAAGAAGACTGGCAGAAATTCGAAAAGCTGCTCAACCGGTTCGATAAGGTCATCTCGAAAAACCTCGATTCCGATCAGGCGGCTGCCTTTTCGAAGCTGTTTCGCGAACTGTGCCACGACCTGTCGATGGTTCGTTCGAGAGGTTGGGGAAAAGGTCTCTCCTCTTACCTCAATGACCTGGTCAGTCGGGGGCACAATGCGTTCTACCGCGCCCCGCCGGCGCGGATGTCGGCGATTGTCTGGTTTCTCACCGTCGGTTTCCCGCAGTTGTTCCGCCGAAATATTCGCTACTTTGTCGCGTCGGCGCTGTTGTTTTTCGGACCAATGGCGGTGACCTGGGGAGTGATTCAGCACAACCCCGAACTGGCCCGCCGGGTCATCCCTGCGGAGCAACTGGAACAGATGCAGGAGATGTACCCGAAGGTCGACGAACCGACCGGATCGAGCTGGAAGAGTTCGAGTGCCGGGAGCGGCGAACGGCTGATCATGGCGGGGTTCTACACGCAACATAATGTCAGCATCGCGCTCGATTGTTTTGGCCGGGGGATATTGTTCGGCGCGGGAACCGCCTACACACTGATCTTCAACGGCATCGCGTTGGGGGCGATTTCGGGCTATCTGGTCGGGACCGGTCACCACGCGAAATTTCTGACGTTTGTCGTCTCACACGGCTCGTTCGAACTCGTGGCGATCGCGGTCGCTGGCGGGGCGGGATTGATGCTGGGGCACGCTCTGCTGCACCCCGGCCAGCGAACCCGATTTGAATCATTGTGGCACCGGGGGCTGGAAGCGGTGCAGATCGCGGTCGGAGCGGGAGCCATGCTGTTGATGGCCGCCCTGATCGAGGCGTTCTGGTCTCCCGCCGACGTTCCTGACGTGCTGAAGGTCGGAGTCGGCGCGCTGTTGTGGATCTTCGTTGTAATCTACCTGTCGATCGCAGGACGCTGGGAGCGATCGACATGAAGTTTGACCAGGCGACGATTCCACTGGTGCCTCGCACGCTGTCGAATTGCCTTGATCTGGCGATGCTGATTCTCCGCCGGGGAATGCGGGGCTATTTGTGGCGCTGGCTGCTGGTCGCGTTACCGACCTGTGCCCTGGTCTACTGGCTGGCGTATCGGTTCGAATGCAACGTGTTCTTCGCTGGCGTGATCGCGTTTGTCGCCAGCGGGCCGTTGGGCCTGCTGACGGCGGCGGCCACCGCCCCCCCCGCGTTTGGCGATCCTCTGTCGGTCTCGCGGGCGTTTCGCCGACTCGGTCCCGGCACCATCTTTGTGCTATTGCGTTCTCTGGCGGTCCGGATTCTGTCCCTCGTCGGTCTGGTGGTGTGTATCGCGCCGGGTGTCTACCTGATCCTGCGCGACTCCTTCTTCGCCGAGCAACGGTTGCTGTCGAAACTGTCGAGCCAGTTGCACGATCGGCGGACCGACAAACTCCTGCGGGGTGAATGGAACGACTTGCTGGGCCGGGCGATGCCGCTGGTGATTCACGGAGTTCTGCTGTGGGGCGTGTTGCTGTTCACCCTCGACTTCGCCTCGTCGTGGTTGTTGGGGCAGCCCATTCTGTTCGGCAGGCTGGGGGTCGACAACAAATACGTCGCCGACTTTGGTGAGACGTTCATCGCGATCCTGAAGTTCCTCTGGAGTGATCCGGTTGTGGAAACGGCGGCGGTCGCCGTTGCGCTGTTTGTGTACATCGACATCCGGATCGCGTGGTTCCTGTGTTACATCGACGTGCGTGTCCGCCGCGACTGCTGGGACATTGAACTGCAGATCTCGCAGGAAACCGAACGCCTCGCCGCCAGTTCTTCGTGAGCATCCTTCGATCGTGACCGCCAGCTCCACATTCTCAACGCCCGACAGCAAGCAAGAAACTCCCGACGTGGCGCGCGGCGTTGGGGGACGCTGGCTGCTGACGAGGCTGGCGGTTGTCGCGCTGTTCGTGGCGAGTCTCATTCCTTGCCCCGATGTTTTGTTTGGCCTGTCGCCGGTGCGGTCGGCAATCGCCCAGGAATCCCCCGACGAAGCAGCCATCCGTCAGGAACTCGACGAGATTCTGGAACATCCCGATTTTCGCCGGCTGCGTTTGAAGGTCGATCCACCCGAGGTGGAAATCCCCTGGTTCAAGCGTTTTTATGACTGGCTGGATGGGCTGTTTCCCACCCCGTCCGGCGGTGGTAGGTTTTCCTGGATTGGCGACGCGTTCCGGATTTTCGGATACACGGTGATTGGCATTCTGGTGTGTGGAATCATCTGGCTGATTGTGAAAGGGGTGAACGCCTGGCGCGCCTCGCGACGCGAAAAACTGGGCGTGTCGATGTCGTTTGAGGAAGGATCGGCCGAACTCCCGCCGGGAGACATCCCTGCCGACGAATACCTGCGCCGCGCGCGAGAGCTGTCCGCACAGGGCTTGTTCGGCGAGGCGATCGCGCAGTTGCTGTTGGGGGCAATGAGCGCGACGGAACGGAGCGGCCTGATCCGATTTCGGCGGGGGTTGACCTATCGCGACTATGTCCGTGCGCTGCGGCAACAACCCGAACCGCGCGACTCATTCCGCAAGATGGTGCATATCTACCTTCCGATCGGTTTTGGACGTCGGCCTGCGGCTTCCACGCAATTTGAAACCGCTCTCGCGGCCTACGAAGCGGCATTCGCGACGGCGCTGATTCCCGTGCCGGCCAAGCCGGCTGTGGTCACGAATCCACCGGCACCTGAGCCCGCCCCGGCGGAGGCCGCACTTGAGATCGTGGTCGGCACGCTGGAAGAACGACGGTAAGAACCCGTCCAGAATCAAAACCGTTTTTGTTGCTTGTTTCGTGGAAGGTCGGCCCGGCGAGTGCGGATGTGCGTTGTTCGGGCCAGCGGCGGGTGAAACTAGGTTTTCAGGGAATGGCCAATGCGTTCCATGAGTCCTCATCCCGTGACCAGCCACCGCCGTCGGCGACTTGGAACAATCGCTGATCATTCGATTTGTCCCTGTGATTCCTCAACCTTCCTGTTCATCGATTTTTTCGTGTCCCTTTTGAGACAACTCGATCGTCAATCATCTGGAAAGGCGAATCGGCCTCTCGACATCCAGAAGGAGTGTTCCGGCGTTGGACTGCCAGGCTGGCACCGAACACCTTGGCTGGGTTCACCCCGGGGACCGATCCCTGGGGCTACGGCCCTGCTTGGTCGTAGTCAAATTCTCATTCTTCTCTTCTCTCTGAAAGGTCTCGTCATGCCGAAATACCTGCTGGTCTACCACAATGAACCCTACGATATGAGTTCTGTCGCGCCAGAACAGATGCAGGAAGCGATGAAACTCTGGAATTCCTGGATCGGTGAAGGAATGCAGAAAGGCTGGATGGTCGACGGTGGTGATGGACTGCTCCCCGATGGCCGGGTCATTGACGCGAATCGCGCTGTCACCGACGGGCCGCTGGCGGAGTCCAAGGAGATTGTCGGCGGATACTCGATCGTTCAGGCCGAAAGCTACGAACAGGCGGTCCAACATGCCATGGGTTGCCCGATTCTGGCTGAAGGGGGACGTGTCGAGGTGCGACAGCTCGCCGGCCTCGGTTGACCTGCGGACTGGTCACGATCGATTCGCGGACGTACGATTTTTGCTGTCGTCTGCTCCCTGACTCCATCGATTGTTTCCAGTGGCGGTCCGCGTGTCCGCATCCAATGACCCGACCTCGTCACATGCGATCGGAACGCTGGTTGAGCATTTTTTCCGTCACGAGTCCGGCCGGCTCGTGGCGGCGCTCAGCCGGGTGTTCGGGCTGCGCAACCAGGATCTGGTCGAGGACATGGTCCAGTCCGCGCTCGTCGAGGCGTTTCAGACCTGGGGACGTCGCGGAATTCCGCAAAATCCCTCGGCATGGATCCATCGAGTCGCCCGAAACAAGATTCTCGACGCGCTGAAGCACGAGAACACTTCCCGGCGACTGGCACCCGAATTCTTGCGCCAGAATTGTCCCGAGACCAACTCGCCGGACGAATCGTGGTTTGACACACTGTTTGACGACGACTCGCTCGCAGACAGTCAGTTGAGAATGATCTTCGTCTGCTGCCATCCCGCGCTCGCGCGGGAAAGTCAGATCGCGCTGACTCTGAAGACGTTGTGCGGGTTCAGTTTCAAGGAAATCGGGCGGGCGCTGTTGTCGGCGGAAGATTCAATCAAGAAGCGGGTGCAACGTGCCCGGGGACAGCTCGCGGAATTGCGAATCGAACTCGAACTCCCGGCAGCCGCTGAAATGGGAACAAGACTGGGTGCGGTTCACCAGTCGCTGTACCTGCTGTTCAACGAAGGGTACAGCGCCTCCACCGGCGACGTGGCGATTCGGCGTGATCTGTGCGACGAAGCGCAGCGACTGACCCGGTTATTGACGCGGTGCGAGATGACCCGGTCCCCAGCCACGTTCGCGCTCATGGCACTGATGTTGTTTCACACCGCTCGATTTTCCTCCCGAACCGACGGATCGGGCCGAATTTTGTTGCTTGAAGAGCAGAATCGCACGCTGTGGGATCAGTCCCTGATTCAGGAAGGACGGAATTGCCTCGACCGATCAGCGCGCGGGGAACAGATCTCGACCTACCATCTGGAGGCGGGGATCGCGCTCTTGCACTGTGAAGCCCCTCGTTTCGCCGAAACCAATTGGCCCACGATTTTGAAGTTGTATGACCTTTTGCTTCGCATTCAGCCGTCGCCGATCTACCGACTGAATCGAGCGATTGTGGTGGCGTTTGTCCACGGTGCCGCCGAGGGATTGAGGGAACTTGATCGACTGGCCGAAGAGGCGGCGCTTCAGGACTACCACCTGCTCGACGCCGCGCGCGGCGATTTGTGTCTCCGACTGGGGCGTCATGAATTGGCCCGCCGACACTACGAGTCGGCGAAAAACAAAACCGCGTCACCAATCGAACAGGAGTTGTTGCAGCGAAAAATCTTGGGAATTCGCGGCGAAGAGGCGAAGCCACAAAGTGGGTCCAACGTGTAGGTGTTGCGTCTGGTTTGTCGACGTGCGAACATTGCGAAACAAAACGCGGATTTCGTGCATAATTCCCGAGTGGTCATCGGTCCTCCCATGCGGCAGCGATTGTACGTCTCACTTTCAGCCACAACCGCCACAGTCGACCCTGGGGCCCGGCGACCGGTCCCGGCGGATCGACAGGATCTCGCCGATTTGATGCTGGCGGCCTATCGAGGCACGATCGATGATTCCGGTGAAACGATCGACGACGCTCGGGCCGAAATCGACCGGCTGTTCGCTGGGGAATATGGGGAGTTCCTGCCTGACTGTTCAGAGATCATCGAACGGGACGGCAAACTCGTCAGCGCGACCCTGGTCACACGGTATCAGGGTAAGCCGCTTCTGGCCTTCTCGTTCACCGCGCCTCACTGGCAGCGATGCGGGCTGGCCCGGGCCGGGATGCTTCGCGCGATGGACCGGCTCTGCGGGCAGGGAGAGACGGAACTCGGGCTTGTGGTCACAAGCGGCAATAAGCCTGCGGAGGCGTTGTATGCGAGTCTGGGTTTTCGGGCTCATCCGGGGCAAGCGTATCCTTGAGTGCCATTTGGCAGGCCGAGTGTCAAACGGGCCTGCCGGAGGTCGATATCGGATGAAGGAATGGCGGGATCGAGATCCCTCACTCCAGGGAGCTTACCCCCTTTCATTTCTGCTTCACGGCAGGTATCAACAGCCACGCCAGCAGATCCCGCATTTCGTCAGGCGAGATCTTTTTCTCCAGCCCTTCCGGCATCAACGAGACACCCGTCGAACTTAGCTCGGCGATTCCCTCTCGCAGAATCGATTCCTGAACATCGTTCGGACGTTTGAGGGTGATGCTGGCGGCGGTCTCGGCAGCGATCATGCCGGTCGCATGTTAGTCAGTACCTGTTCCGGTGCGTGGTGCCGAATTGTTTCGAGGTTGGGACCGACCGCGTACCCTTTATCACCCAGTCGATGACACGTGATGCATTCCCGTTCGAAGACAAGCTGACCCCGCTTCCGATCGGGCGTACCGGCGAGTGACTTCTGATACAGCGCGATCACTTCCTTTCGCGGCGAGACCTCGTCTCCCGAGAACAGTTTGCGAGCCCGTTCTTTGATCTTCGAGTCGGAATGCCGAATCAGCATTCCGCGGCGTGACGGGGCGAGTTGTGTCGCTCCGACGGCTCCCCGTTCAATCGCGTCGAGTAACGCGGGAATTCGATCGGGACGAGCCAGTAGCGACTCGATAATCTCCCCCCGGAGCGCAGGAGTCGCGCCCCGCCAGCGTTCCAGCAGCAAGGCCGGCAGGTTGGGTGCGGAGACTGTGGAGAGAGCCCGCATCGCGGCCAGTTGCACACTGCCTGGCTGCGACGTTTCAAGAGCCGTCAACAACGGTTCGCGGACCGTCTCCAGTCGACCGAGCGCCAAAAGCTGCACCGCCTGTTCCCGCAGTTCGGTGGGAGCATCCGCCTGGATCGCGGTCGCGCGGGCGTCGGCGAGCAGCTCATCAACGACCGGGGCCGCGTCCGGCAGTGTGGCCGCCAGCGATTTTCCCCGCCGCTTCAATCCTTCTCCCAGCCCCTGAACCAGTTCGATCTTGTAGACCCGATTGCTCGCAGTGATGCCTCCCCCCCGCAGATGTTCCGCGACCGACCGTAACTCGGCGGCGTCTCCCCGGGCGGCGATCGACTGAGCCAGCAGTCGGAACAGAGGACGGGCCGCGATCGTTCCCGCGAACTCCGTGTCCATCAACAGGTCGGTCAACAATTCGCCACTGCGACTCGCGACAGAACTTAAGACCGCCGACCGCAGAAATTCGTCGTCGGCGTCGTGCCGGGCGATTTGTGCCAGCGCTTTGACAGCGCGCGGGTCGGTCGTCTCTCCCAGAGTGAACGCCACCTGCATCCGCACCCGCGGGCTGTCGTCGCGGGCGAGCGCAAGAACACCACTGAGCAGTGCCGGCTCGGTCGGCAACAGTGGCTCGGCCAGCAGGACGGCCTGTTCGCGCACGTGAAACTCCGCGTCGCTCAAGGCTTGCTGGATGTCGGTCGGTCGCAAGAGTTTGAGTCCCTGAAGTGACCACAAGATCGCGACCCGGGCACCTGGGGATTGAGCCAACCTGAATTCGTCACGGAGCCGACTCTCGATCGATCGATCCTGCCGCTCGAAAATCAACCGAGCCGCCGTTTCTCGCAGCCATCCATTGTCCCGGGCCAGCAGCGGAACCAGCGCGTTGGTCGATAGTGTTCCGGGAATATCGACGAGTGGCTGTGCGTGAAAACCCTGGCGGGCGATCCGCCAGATCCGCCCCCGTTCGCGACCACTGTGCAAGTCGAGCACAGCTTTGATGTCATCGGGAATCGACCAGGGGTGTTCGATCGTTTCGCGATACATGTCGACGACATGCAGCGTTCCGTCTGGTGCATTGGTGAAATTCACCGGACGGAACCAGGTGTCGGTTGATCGCACGAATTCGGTTTCCTGATCGATACGTCGGGCGCGAAACGAAACCCCGTCGGCGGTCAGACTCTGGCGATGAATGACGTTGCTGGCGACATCCGACAGAAACACTTGCTGGCGATACTCGTCCCCCCAGGCATCGCCGCGATACACGGTCACGCCACTCGCGGAAGTGAAATAACCTCCCGGCACCAATTCGCTCTTGGGATACAGTTTTCCCTCGAGGTCGGTTGTCCAGCGCGCGGCGCGAAACGCCCGCCAAGGCTCGGCGGGGCTGCTGCGGTAGACCGGAAGCGTGTCCCCCGTCTCGGCACAATCGAACAGACTGCTGCGGACGGGGACGTGCGGATTGCGGGCGAGATAATGGGCCGGCAAGACGACATGGATCACCGGATTGCGAATGTTGCACAGGAAGCGGTTGCCAAAATCGTCAATCGCGTGTCCGAATCGTGCCCCGCCCGCCTGCGTCTCGAATTTGCGGGTGTTAGGATTCAGACGAAAGTCGTTGGCGGCGAACGGAATCGCGGGGGCTTGGGGGTTGATGAGTGACTGGA